>CAZPUI010001074.1:0-1745 GCA_964589695.1 uncultured Solibacteraceae bacterium
ACGGCACCTTCGACGCCACCACCGGCGCATATGGCTTCGTGCGGGCCGGCCATCCCCCGGCCTTCCACCGCCACGCCGATGGCACCGTGACCCGGCTTCAGCCCAAGGGCATGGGGGTGGGCATGAGCGTTCACCACTTCGAAGCCAACCTGGAGATTTGCACCGGGGTTCTGGAGCCTGGGGAGTACTTGGTCTTCTACACCGACGGACTTAGCGAGGCCCTCAACCCCCAGAACGAACTGTTCGGAGAAGCGAGGCTGGCCGACACCATCACCCAGCCGAGCCTGGATGTTCCGGGTCTCATCCTCAGCACCGTGGAAAGCTTCGTGGAAGGACGCCCCCTGGAGGATGACCTGACCTTGCTGGTGATCCAGCGCTAGCTAGACCACCGGCCGGGACCAGTGGGAATGCACCAGGCACCAGGTACTGCCGAACCGCCGGAAGACTTCGGTGGTGTTCCAGCGGGTATGTCGCTCCCCCACCCAGGTGAGCAGGCGAAAGCTCATCACGGCCATCTCCCCTGAGACCTCCACCACCGGGTCCAGAATCTCGAATCCATCGGCGTGGATCTGACCCACCAGGGAGGTCATCCGAGCCTGGAAGGACTCCAATCCATCCAAACGGGTGGGCAGGTAGGGATCCACATAGGTCATGCCCTCCCCCGCCAATTCCGCGTAGCCCATGGGGTCCCCCTGGATCCAGCGGGCCAGTGCCTGGCGCTCCAGGTTCAGGAGTTCCTGCAGCACCGTCATGACAGCCTCCTAAGTGGACCTTCAATGTACTACGCCCAGGGTGAATTACCCTGGACTGTGAATCCCTGGGAGGAACACCATGCCCACCACCCTGCGCCTGAAGGTCCTCGATATGCATACGGGGGGGGAACCCGTCCGCATCATCCGGGAGGGCTATCCCCCAGTACCGGGAGACACCATCCTGGCCAAGCGACGGTACGCCCGGGAGCACCTGGACCACCTGCGTCGCCTGCTCATGTTCGAACCCCGGGGCCACTCCGACATGTATGGCGCGCTCCTGGTGGAGCCCACCCTGCCTGGAGCCGATCTGGCGGTGCTGTTCATGCACAACGAGGGCTACAGCACCATGTGTGGCCATGCCGTCATTGCCCTGGGACGCTTTGCCGTGGAGCAGGGACTGGTGGCCCGGGTGGATCCCATCACGGAAGTCGGCATTGAATGTCCCTGCGGCCTGGTGCGGGCCTTCGTGGACACGGCCACGGGCCAGGTTCGTTTCGAGAGCGTGCCGGCCTTCCTCCTGGCGGCCCAGGTGCCCGTGGAGGTCCCTGGCGTGGGCAGGGTTCTGGCGGATGTGAGCTATGGGGGCGCCTTCTACGCCCTGGCCGACGCCCGGCAGTTTGGCCTGGAGGTGCGCACCAGCCGCGTGCGGGATCTGGTGGACGCAGCCACGGCCCTCACCGCAGCCGTGAACCGCACCCTGCCCATCCGTCACCCCGTGGAGGAGGATCTGGGCTTCCTCTATGGGTCCATCCTCACCGATGGCCGGGAGCGGCCCGAGGAGGGACCTTCCGCCAATATCTGCGTCTTCGCCGATGCCGAAGTGGACCGCAGTCCCACGGGCTCCGGGGTCACGGCCCGGATGGCCGCCCGCTTCCAGCGGGGTTTGGTGGGAATGAACCAGGTCTGCGAGGTGGAGAGTGTGACGGGCGCACGGTTCACGGGGGAAGTCCTGCGCACCACCACCTGCGGCGACCAGCACGCCGTGGTGGTGCG
>CAZPUI010001075.1:0-1744 GCA_964589695.1 uncultured Solibacteraceae bacterium
GAGTGGAAGGGGCTCAGGGGGGCCCCGGGCGATGGCAGGTGGGGGGGGGCCAGGCCCACCTGGCCCCGGGCAGGAGGGCCCGGGGGGGGGGGCAGGCCCTCCACCCGGGGCCTTCCATCCAGGGCAACCAGGCGCAGGGGGCCCCTGTCGCGCTGTGAAAGGTCCGTGGCGTCGGCGAGGTAGGCCCGCACGGCCCCGGCTTCGTGGGGAAGGGGCAGGCCCAGGGCCTGGCACCCCTCGGTCATCCGGGCCAGGTGCAGGTCCAGCCAAAGGGCCTGGCCATGCTGGATGCGCAGGGTCTCAAAGAGCCCGTAGCCGTGCCGGGCATCGGACCGGGACAGGTCCAGGGTGGAATCCACGCTCAGCTCAAGCATTGGACGAGGGACCTCCCCTTGTGGATGGTTTCAAGGTACTCCTCACGAGGGTCCGAGTTCCACACCACCCCGCCCCCCACGCCGAAGACCAGCTGCCGGTGCGAGGCGAAGGCCGTGCGGATGGGCAGGGCCAGGTCCGCCTGGCCCAGGTCGTGGCGCATCCACCCCAGGGCGCCGCAGTAGACGCGGCGGGGCCGCGCCTCCAGGCGGCGGATGAGCTGCATGGCCGCCAGCTTCGGACACCCGGTGATGGACCCTCCGGGGAAGAGGGCCTGCAGCAGGTCCCGGAGCCCCAGTCCTGGACGCATGCGGCCGCGGAGGGTCGCCACGAGATGGTGGACATTGGCGTAGCTCTCCAGTTCGGGGAAGGCCATCACCTCCACACTGGGCCAGAGGCAGGCCCGGCCCAGGTCGTTGCGCAGGAGGTCCACGATCATGGCCAGTTCCGAGCGGTCCTTGGGGCTGGCCAGCAGCCCCTGGGCGAGGCGGGCGTCCTCCGCGGGTGTGGCACCCCGGGGGGCCGTGCCCTTGATGGGCCTGGCCTCCAGCAGGCCCTCCTGGATGCGCAGGAAGCGTTCCGGTGAGCTGGACACCACCGTGAAGCCCGGCCCCTGGACAAAGGCGCTGAAGGGGGCGGGATTGAGGCAGTGCAGGCGCAGGGCGAAGTGCCGAAGATCGCCGCGGACGGACCAGGTTTCCTGCCGGGTGAGGTTGACTTGGTAGACATTGCCCCGGGCAATCTCCTCCCGGATGGCCGCCACCTTGGCCATGTAGGCCGCCTCGGAGTCGCTGTCCCCCGTCTTTCGGGCCTGGAAACTACCCCGGTCACCACAGGGAGCATCGTCCATGGGGTGCCCGGGCAGGGTGCGCCGCGCACGATACCCTCGACCCTCCTGGGTGTCGATCACCAGGAGATCCTGGTACAGGGCCAGGTGGGCTTCGGGGAAGGGGAAGTCGCCCGGGGGCGGAAGGCCCGCCAGGGGTTCCAGGGCATACCCCAGTTCGTAGCCCAGGAAGCCCAGGAAGTCCGGCAGCACCGGGGGCAGGTCACCGTGGCGCTCCCAGGCGAAGTCCGGAAGCCCAGGCTGGGAGGTGGTCCAGAGCGGTCCCTGGGCCAGGATGCGGAAGCGGCCCTGGCCATAGAGAAAGGCGCAGGGGCGACCGTCCAGGGCCCCGAAGAGGTCCTCGGTGCTGGGACACCCCTGAAGGGATTGCCAGGACTCAGAGACGACCGGCGAGGGCATGGCGGAAGAGGGCCCCTCCCTGGGGCGTGAGGAAGGAATCGGGATGGAACTGGACCCCCGCCAGGGGGAGGGTGCGGTGGCGCAGGCCCATGGGCAGGCCATCCTCCGTGCAGGCGGTCAGCTCCA
>CAZPUI010001076.1:0-1737 GCA_964589695.1 uncultured Solibacteraceae bacterium
CTCCGGGCCGCCAACCGTTCCTGCCGGGAGGCCTTCAGCGATGCCAAGTGGCGCTGGGAAGCCAAGCTGCTCCAGGCCCAGGTGCTGGAGCTCCTGGTGGCCAGTCAGGTGGACCTACCGCTGGTCTCCATCGAGGAAACGGAGTGGTTCCCGGAATGGGTGGGCTGCGTGGACACGGCCTTCGAAATCGGCCGCAGCGATGAGCGCTGTTTCGCCTTCCAGATCAAGAAACAGGCCTGCCTCGCCCGCCAGGCCCTCCGCCAGGGCAGGTCGGCGGAGGCCCATCTGGAGGAAGCCCTGAGGCTCTACGAGGTCTCCCTGCTGATCCGTCCCGATGGGGTGGAAACGGGTTCGGCCCTCATCCAGCTCCTGAATTCGACCCTTCAGATCCGCTTGGCCCGGGGCGAGGACCTTCGACGGGACACCCAGCCCATGCTGGAGCGCTTCCAGGTGGTCCTGGAGCGGAACCGGGGCGAAGCCAGCCCCCATCAGAAGGACCTTCTCCGCCTGGTCAACGATTTCACGCGGATCCAGGTGCAGCGGGGTGAGGATCCCGTGCCTTGGCTGGAGTGGAGCGCCCGGCTCCTGGCGACGGCGGATCCCCTGGGATGGATGGAAAACCGCCTGGTGCTGGTGCGCTACCGTGCGGGCCGAGGCCTGGATCCCACCACCACCCTGGAGGAGCTCCTGGATCGAGGGGAGCGGTTGGGGAAGGACTGGTCCAGTCACCACCTCTACTGTGAGGTTTTCGGCCAGGCCTGGTGGGAATGGGCCCAGTGGCAGCAGCGGTCAGGGAAGGACAACCTCACGGCCCTGGGGCGGGCGGCCCAGCAGCTGGAGCAGGCCCTCCGGCTGCGCCCCTCCCGGCCCGAGACCATGGCCACCCTGGCCCTGGTGAAGGCCACGGAGGGCTTGCGGCAGACCGCCGCCCAAGGCGAGAGTCTGCCCCATTTCGTGGCGGCCAAAACCCTGGTGCAGCAGCTCCAGCGCGACCTTCCCAACTCCCTGCAGTTCCAGTTCGCCAAGGTCGGTGTGCGCAACCTTGAAGCCTGGGCGCGGATCCTGGCCCCCCACGCGCCTGGCACGGTGCAGGCCCTGGGCACCGCGGACCTGGTCCAGGTTGCGCCCCCCGGCGACCATCGACTGCACCTCTTTGCAGCCCAGGCCTGCCTCCTGGATGTCCTGCTCCAGTGGGGCAAGGGCAAGGACACCCAGCGCCTGCTGACCCAGGCGGAGGAACAGATCCGGAAGGGCCTGGAGGTGAAGCGGGACAGCCAGGAACTCCGGCTGGTCCTGGCCCAGGCCCAGACCTACCGGGCCCTGCATGCCCAGCGGCAGGGCGGCGAGGTGCGAGGTCTGGCCCAGGCGGCCCTGGGCACCCTCAGCGAGGTGCTTCAGGTCAGCCCCACGGATGTGCTGGGCCTGGCCCTCCGCGCCCGCTTGCACCAGCTCCTGGGGCGCCGGGAGGAACCCCCGCCTGGCCTCCCCGAACCCAGCCTCCAGCGTCAATGGCAGGCCCTCCTGCCCCCCTTGCCCGGTGAACGGAGCCGCACATGAGGCGAACCGGACTGATGCTTGGCGTGGCCTGGAGCTTCCTGGGCGCCCAGTCGGCCCTGGTGCAGGATCTGGAGACCCCCCGCTCCCTCATCGCCCTGCCCATCCGGGTGGACCTGGAAACCATGCTCCAGAAAGTGGAAACCTTGACTCCCAAGGTTCCCCCGGGGGTGGAAACCTGGA
>CAZPUI010001077.1:0-1733 GCA_964589695.1 uncultured Solibacteraceae bacterium
CCGGGGAATGGGGGTGGCGCTCATGACAAACCAGTGGGGATCCAGCCCCTTTTCCTTGATGGCCTCCCGCTGCTTCACCCCAAACCGATGCTGTTCGTCCACCACGATGAGCTGGAGCCGCTGAAAGGCCACCGTCTCCTGGAACAGCGCATGGGTGCCCACGATGTACGAAGCCTCCCCGGAGGCCATGCGGGCCAGGGCCTGGCGCTTGTCCGCAGCCTTCATGGCCCCCACCAGGAGCTGCAGCCTGGGAGCCCCCTCCTTGAGGAGCTTGGTGAAGGTTGCCGCGTGCTGGCGGGCCAGCACCTCCGTGGGGGCCAGCAGGGCCGCCTGCCCCCCAGTCTCCGCCACCATGGCCATGGACAGCAGGGCCACCAGGGTCTTGCCACTGCCCACGTCCCCCTGCAGGAGCCGATGCATCACCCGTCCCCCCGTGAGATCGCCCACAATCTCCCGGAAGGCTTCCCGCTGGGCCCCGGTGAGGTGGAAGGGAAGGAGGGTCTTCAGCCGCTCCCGCAACTCGGGCCCCGTGGGCACCACCACCCCACGCCGCGTCAGGCGACCGGCGCGGCGCAGGGCCACCCCCAGGGAGAAGGCAAAGAGCTCCTCCGAGGCCAACCGCACATGGGCGGGGCTGGTCCGGGCCTCCAGCTCGGCGGCATCCTGGGAATCCCCGGGCTGATGAAGGATCCGCAGGGCCTGCAGGGTCTCGGGAAGTCCTTGGGCCAATTCCCGGGGCAGGAAATCCTCCGGGGGCATGACCTTTTGGAGGGCGTCCTCCACCAGCCGGGCCCGCAGGCGGCTCGTGAGCATGCCCTGCTTGCGGTAGAGGGGCAGGTATCGGCGAATCCAGGGGTCCTCGGCCTCCCCCGCGCGGCCCAGGACCTCGTGGGAAGGCCCACGCATCTCCAGGCCGTGGCGACCCCAACTCAGCGCCCCGTGGGCCACCAGGCGGTCTCCGGCCCGGAGGGTCCGACCCAGGTAGGGCTGGTTGAACCAGATGAGGCGCAATCGGCCGGTGGCATCCTCCAGGAGGGCCTCCGTAAGGGGCATGCGCTGTACCGCAGACACCGTCTGTCGCACCTCCACCAGGGTGCCCAGGACCGTCACCAGTTCCCGGTCGTTGAAGGGCTGGACACGTCGACGATCCAGCTCTCCAAGGGGCATCAGACTTCCCCGGTCCATGTAGCGGTAGGGTAGGGCCAACAGGAGGTCCCTGAGGGTCCCCATGCCCGCCTCCTGGAGTGCGGTGGCCACCACGGGTCCCACACCCCGAAGGACCGTGACCTTGGCGGACATGGGGACAATGGGCGGCACGGTACCTTCCTAGTCACTGTCCGTGCTGCGTTCCATCTCCCGGTAGCGTGCGAATTCCCCTTCGAAGTAGAGGGGCACGATGCCCGTGGGGCCATTGCGGTGCTTGGCCAGGACCAGTTCGGCGGTCTTGTCCTCCACCTCTCCTTCCAGAACCGGCTTCATCTTGCGGTGGATGAACATCACCATGTCGGCGTCCTGCTCGATGGCACCGGAGTCCCTCAAATCCGACAGCTGAGGCCTTCCGCCCTGCCGATGCTCCACTTCTCGATTCAACTGGGAGAGCACCACGATGGGGATGCCCCGATCCTTGGCCAGCAGCTTGAAGCCACGGCTGATTTCCCCGATACGCACGGCCTCGCTCTGCTTGGCCCCCCGGCTGTCCGCGGGGCTGGAGATCAGCTGCAGGTAGTCCACCA
>CAZPUI010001078.1:0-1731 GCA_964589695.1 uncultured Solibacteraceae bacterium
GAGACAAGCACCCCCTCGGCCAGGAGGAAGAGGCTGCCCCGGTCCGCGGCCAGGAGCCCCACGGCCGTGTCCACGATGCGCTGGGCGATCTCCGTCAGGTCCAGGGTGGTGTTCGTCAGGGCACTGGCCCCCACCATCGCCTCCAGGCGGCGGATGCGGGTCTCCAGATCAGGGGGAGGGGTGGATGGGGGCATGAGGCTCAGGGTCCCGGAGCCCTCCCACGGAGGAGTCCCTGCGGATGCCGGGTTTCGCATGGAAGGTCGCCTGCCACTATATCCCGGCTCAGGTCCCTTCCGGGGAGGCCACCAGGCGCAGGTGGCCCCGTGCCAGGGCTTCGTCCAGGCTGGTGACGGCCTTGCGCACGGCTTCGTCGTGCTCCGGTACGTGGGTACCCTCCTCCAAGGGGACGGCCCGGTTTCGGCCATGGTGCTTGGCGTAGTAGAGTCCCAGGTCCGCCACCATGAGGGTCTGTTCGAAGGACAGCAGGTCGGGGTGTTCGGCATAGAGGGGGAAGCGGGTGTAACCGATGGAGCAGGTCTTGTGGATCCGCAGGCCATCTCCCAGGTCGAAGGGGGTTTCGGCCACCGTCTTCAAGAGCTTGGCGGCGTATTCCGGGAGGTACTCCGGCAGGGTCTTCTTGAGCACCACCAGGAATTCCTCGCCCCCCACCCGCATGACCGCATCGTCCTGCCGCACGGAGGCCTTCAGGATCTCGGCGAACTGCTTCAGCACCTGGTCCCCGGCATCATGGCCGTAGGTGTCGTTCACCGTCTTGAAGTGGTCCATGTCCAGCATGAAGAGCCCGAACACCACGTCTCCCAGCTGCCCCCGCTTCCTGGCTTCCAGGACGTGGTGCTTGAAGCCCACGAAGGCGCTTACATCGTTCTGCAGGATCTCGGTGATGAAGCGACGGTTCCGCAGCCCCGTGAGCGGGTCCGTCAAGGTGGCTTCCTTCAACTGCTGGGTGCGCTTGGCCACCAGGCGCTCCAGCAGCACCTTCTGGCGCCTAAGTTTGTAGGTGTAGAGCTGGATCAGGCCTCCCAGGACTCCGGCGCCGCCCAGGATCCAGAGGGTCCAGGCCCACCAGGTGCGGTACCAGGGGGGGAGGATGCGCAGGGCGTACATGCCCTCCTGGCCCAGGACCCCCCGCAGGTTGCGGGCCCGGACCCGGAAGCGGTAGCTTCCATCGGGGATGTTCGTGTATTACTTGGACGTGGCGGAGGACCACTCGCTCCAGTCCTTGTCGAAGCCCTCCAGGAGGCACTGGAACTGGGTGGCACCGGGGCGCTCGTAGGTGGCGGCGGCGAACTCGACCACCAGGGCATTCTGGGTGTAGGGCAGGGTGGGCACTTCCTTCTGTATCCCCGTGAAGACCGTCTGGACACCCTCACCCATGGCATGGGTGCCCTCGCAGAGGGACCTTCTGCCCTCGGCCACCACCCGGCGCACCCAGACCGTGTAGGGTGCAACCCCCCCGGGGGAGGCCCAGGCCCCGTCGGTCCGCAGGACCCGGAGCCCCGGCAGGCCACGCGCCGGCCGGGGCTTCGGGCGCCCGGGGGGCCCCGTCCGACCCGGACGGATTCTTCTCCGGCGGACGAATCCCCGGCAGGCTAGGGTCCCACCGAACCCTTGCGCGCCCGGGCGCCGCCCCGAGGAGGAGTCCTGCCGTGGCCAACGTGAACGTGAAGAAGGGCGTCATCGGGATCCTCACCGGCGGGGGCGACGTCCCCG
>CAZPUI010001079.1:0-1728 GCA_964589695.1 uncultured Solibacteraceae bacterium
TCTACATCAACAAGGATCCAAAGAAGCCCGTGGATCCCCTGACCCGCGAGTTCCTGAAGTTCGTGCTCAGCAAGGAAGGCCAGGAAATCGTGGTGAAGGACGGCTTCCTTCCGCTCACCGCCAAGATGGAAGCCGAGGAAATCGCCAAGCTGAAGTAGCGAACATTGATGCAGGCGTGCCGGGGAACTCCTCCGGCACGTCTGTGTTTTTATCGGGGCCGTTCCTGGCCGCCTTTGACGAGACGACATGTCCAGCAGTCCCTCCACCCAGTCCCGTGCCCAGCGCATGGACCGATTCATGGCCTTCACCATCTCCGGTGGCGGCATCCTGATCATCGGCGCGGTGCTGGCCATGCTTCTGTTCATCATGAAGGAAGCCGTCCCCCTGTTCCTCCCGGCGCTGTCCAGATCCGTGGGGACCGTTCAGGCGCCTCCCTCAGGCGGTGCCTGGCTGGATGAATCCGGGAAGGCCATCGTGCTCGTTTCCCGGACAGAGGGCTTGAAGGCCCTGCGCTTCCCCGAAGGCACCCCTCTTCCAGTTCCCACCGAGGGGCCTTCCCTCCCCTGGCGGGCCTTCACCGCACCCAACCCGAAAGGGGAAGCGCTCGTCATCGGATCGGATGGCCGCTTGTCCTTCGCTCGCATGGCCTGGTCCAAGCCCCCCGGTGAGAATGACCCGGCCCAGTGGACCTTGACACCGAACTGGCAAGGGGGGGTGTCCTTCGAGAACGTGCCGGAGGACATCCTCCACTTCCGGATTCTGGAGGGGGGTGGCTTGGGTGGAGGTGCCACCCTCAGGATCGTGGCCCGGACCCGGGAGGGGATCGTGTGGGCCGAATCCCCGCTGGATGCCACTGCGGCGATCGCCTGGAAACCCCTGCCCCACGACCCAGCCCTGCATCTCACCGCAGCCGCGTGGAGCACCGACGGAAGGAACCTGTTCGTGGGCACCCAGGAAGGTCGCCTGCTTGACCTCGATCCTGAGGCCGGAACCCAGTTCTCCTCTGCGGAGTTTGGAGAACCCATCCAAACCCTGGGGTTCGCGCTGGGGCAATCGAGCCTCCTGGTTGGTGGCGCCAACGGGAAGCTTGGCGCCTATCAGCGGGTCCGCGTGAACGATATATTCCAACTTCAACTATTCCATAGTTTCAAACGACTCTCTGGGCCCGTGCTGGGATTTCAGCCCAGTCAGCGGGACAAGCGGTTTCTGGCCTGGACTCCCACTGAGGCAGTGGTGGATCACCTCACCACGGAGCGCAGACTGTTCTCGACCCAGCTTGATGGCCAGGGGACAGCGGCGCTGGCCCCCAGGGGCGACCTGATCCTGCACGCCAATGACACCACGGGGGCCATGCGCCTCTGGTCGCTCGACGCGCCGCATCCAGAGGTCAGCTTTGCCCTCCTCTGGGGGAAGACCCACTACGAGGGCTACGAGAAGTCGGAGTATGTCTGGCAGAGCACCGGCGGGACGGATGACTTCGAGCCCAAATTCAGCCTCGTGCCGCTCGTGTTCGGAACCCTCAAGGGCACCTTCTACGCCATGCTCTTCGCCTTTCCCCTGGCGGTTCTCGGTGCCCTTTACACGTCGCAGTTCGCGTCCCCCCGTATCAGAAACACCCTCAAGCCCACGGTGGAGATCCTGGCGGCCCCTCGCTCGGTTGGCCTCGGGTTCCTGGCCGGCCTGTCCGACGAGGCGCTCTATTACATCGGCGGCATCATCAAACACGCC
>CAZPUI010001080.1:0-1726 GCA_964589695.1 uncultured Solibacteraceae bacterium
CCGGGTCCGGGTTCGCCCCCGATCCGTGGCGCGCATGATGCCGCGGTAGTGGTAGGTCACCTGCTTGTACCACTCCATGGGGTAGTCGTGGAGGGCGCTGCAGGCGGCATAGACCACCTGGTCGTTGGCGGGATCAAAGGCAAAGTCATAGGTGCTGTTGAAGTTGGTGCGGGCCATGCGGACGGTCTGGCCCCCGTCCTCGCTCATGTAGCCGCCGATATCCGCCATGCCCACATACATCAGCTGCGGGTTGGTGGGATGGAACTTGATGCGGTTGACGCTGGTGACTTCCAACCCCGTGGAGGTCCAGCGCTTGCCCCTGGTCCGGGCCCCGGTGTCGGCAAAGCGGGTGAAGGGGGACTGCCAGTGCTGGGCCTTGTCCAGGGTGGTGTGCAGGAAGAAGTAGCCCGTCCCTCCCGCCATCCCTGAATCCAGTTGGTTGACGCTGAAGGACTCGTAGCCGTTGTCCCAGTAGCCCACCTCCAGGCCCACGGCGCTGTAGTCCAGGCGGTCCGCGGGCCAGTAGGCGAAGGGCAGGACATCCCAGTTCTCCTGATGGAATCGCTTCTCCCAGGACTGTCCCCCGTTCACGGTCACGAACACCTTGGAGCCGTACGACCGGGGCATGTTGCTGTTCCCCACGGTATAGATGGTCTGGGAGTCGTTCTCCGCCATGTAGAGGCCCCCGGACTTGTAGAAGGTCTGGGGGGTGTTGAAGGCCGTGGCCCCGGGGATCCGGACCTGGCCCTGGCCGTACATGTAGGTCGTCTGGTTCGGGATCCCCGCAAAGGACTCCACATGGGGTGTGCGGCTGAAGGTGGACTGCCCCGCCCGCTTCACCCACACGAAGCCGCAGGACTGGGAGGCGTAGTTCAGTCGGTCCTGACTGATGTCCCCCATGGCCACCATGGGCTGGAGCCAGGGGACCACGGCGTTCGCGCCATCGCCATCGATGTAGGCCAGGGTGAGCCCCTGGGCGTCCCGTCCCCCGGTGAAGCAGTGGAGGGGCAGCACGGTGGGGGTGTGGAAGGGCGTGAAGGTCACGCCCCGGTCCGTGGAGCGCTGGATGCCCTGGGTGGTGGCGTGGTAGACGCTCTGGTCCCCATGGTCCAGGAAGGTGCCCGTGGAGGCCCCGGTGACACCGCAGGCCTCCCAGCTCAGGCCCTTGTCATGGCTCACCAGAAGCCGCTGGTTCGTGCCGCAGAAGACCTCCTGGGCATTCTGGGTGTTGGGAACCCAGTACACGATGCGCTCGTCTGCGTTCAGGGACACCGCCATGGGTGACCAGGTCACACCTCCGTCCGTGCTGCGCAGGGTCCTTCGTCCCTCATTGGCGAAGAACACCACGGCGGGGTCGGCACAGAAGCCGATGGGCGTGGAGACATCCAGCCAGGCGGAATAGGTGATGTAGGTATGGTCCACGGGCGTCCAGCTCTGGCCCCGGTCCGAGCTTCGATAGAGGGCGCCCATGTCCGTGGCCACAAACCAGAGGTTGGGGTTGAAGGGACTCATGCTGAAGCTGGACATGGCCCCGCCCCCGCCGATGCCCTGGGGGGTGTAGAGGCCGCTGGCCGAGGGCACCCATACGGTCACGGTTTGACGCGCGAAGGCCCCGGCAACGTTGGTCACGGTCAGGGTGTACGTGGTGGTCTGGGTGGGATTCACCACAAGGCTCGCCCTACTGGCCAAGGCCTGGTTTCCGGGAGTAATGACACCCGTGCCGTTT
>CAZPUI010001081.1:0-1722 GCA_964589695.1 uncultured Solibacteraceae bacterium
GGGACCCGCCCGGGGCGCTCCTCACCCAGGGGCTCGTCCCCCTGGACGCCCTGGGCAGCGGCGTTGAGGACGGCGATGCCGCCCCGCTTCGCGGTAGCACCGTCCGTCACCAGGTCGAGCACCGCCGGGAGGGCATCCCCGTACCGGGCGGAGAAGCCGCCGGGGATGAAATTCACCGTGGTGACGATGGCGGTGTCCACGATGCTGAAGATGCCCCCCTGGGTGTTGGGATGGTGGTATGGATGGGCCAGGCGGCCTCCGTTGAGCCAGATGCCCACCTCCTCGGGCTTGCCACCCCGGACGTACAGTTCCGCCCCCTCCGTGGCATTGCTCACCCCAGGCAGGGCCTTGGCGGCCTGGAACACATCCGCCGCGGCGCCGGGGGTCAGGTAGATCTCCATGCGGTTGATGGCGGAGGTGGGGGTGCCTTCCGTGCCGTAGCCGCTTCCGTCCACCACCTCCACCGTCACGCCCTTCACGGCGGGTTCCATCAGGACCAAGAGGGGCTGGCCCGGGGTGATCTCCCGCACCTGGGGTTCCAGGTCCGGGGCCGTGATGCGCACGGAGGTGATCCCCTCGGGCACCTTCAGGTGGAAGCGTCCCTTGGCATCCGTCTGGGCGGTGGCCGTCCCCGCAGTCAGGGTGGCCTTGGGGAGGGGCTTGCCATTGGGACCCATCACCACACCGGTGAGTTCGAGGGCCACCTGGAGGATCAGGGCGTGCATGGGGACTCCTGGTCTACTTGGCCTTGGGTTCCAGGGACCTGCCGATGAAGGCCAGGAAACCATTGTCGGGATCCAGCTGCTTCGCCTGGGCCAGGGTGGCCTTGGCGTGGTCCAGCTGCCCCAGGTCGCCCTGGGCCTTGGCCAGCCAGGCCCGGCTCTCCACCTTCCCCCACCGGGGCTGCCAGGCATCCTTGGGCTCAGGTTCGGCGTCCGCAGCCTTCACCGCCGCCTCCAGGATGGGCAGGGCCTTGGCGGCACCGCCCCCGAAAAAGGCGGGGGTGTGGAGCACATGGGTGCCCTGCATGGTGAGGGCCCGGGGATTGGCGGGGTTGAGCTTCAGGGCCTTCTCGAAGAGCCCCGAGGCCCGGGGGGCCAGGGACATGGCGGACATGGGGGCGAAGCCGAGCTTGAGCCCGATGCAGGCCCCCAGGAGGGCCAGGCTGTCGGCATCCTTGCGGGTCTCCAGCTCCTTCATGGTGCGGTCCAGCAGGGCCTCGGCCCCCTTGGGGTCCGCCCCCCGAATCTGGTTCACCATGCAGTAAGCCAGGTAGGACGCATGGTAGGCCTTGGCCTCGGGGCTGGCCTCGGAGGCCGCCAGGCGAGCCTGGAGATCCCGGAGCTGGTCCGGGCGGGTGGCCTGGGCCCGGGCCAGGCGGGTGGGCAGGTCGTCCTGGCCCAGGAGGCCCAGGGTGAGGAAGGTCGAAACGAGGAGGGGCAGGTATCGCATCTTGGGTCTCCACCGCGCCGTGCGGACACTCCAAGGTGATCTCCCGGGCTCCGGGCCGCCGGGGGGTTCGACCCAACCGTACCCCTGGCTTCACGAACGGTACCTTCCCGACCCACCAGTGGACCTGGGGTCCTCCCTGACGTACCCTTCCAGCCTCATCCCCCAGGAGTCCGCCATGTTCGAATCCGCCGAATTGGGGCATTGCATCGATAAAGCACGTTGGAACAAGGAGGTTCCGGCGCTCCGGGAGGCCCTGCTGGACGCCCAGTA
>CAZPUI010001082.1:0-1721 GCA_964589695.1 uncultured Solibacteraceae bacterium
TCCGGGCCGCCTCCCCCGCCAGGGTGGCCTGCTGATCCATGGCCCGCTGGATGCGCCCCTGGAAGGCCGCACTCCAGCGGCTGAGGAGCCCCACCACGGGCACCAGGAGCAGCAGGGTGGCGAAGCCCGCCACCCCCGCCCAACCCGCCACGCGCGCCAGGAGGGGCACCGCCACCACCATGGCCGCCAGGGCGGGAAGGACATTGCGCACGGCGTTGTCCAGGAAGACCCCCACGTTTCGTGCATCACTGGTGAGCAGGACCTTCAAGGCGCCCTTGCCCTCGGCCTCCAGCTCCCGGGAACGCACCCGGGCCAGCTTGTGGGTAAGTTGTCGGGCCAGTTCACACTCCACCCCGAGTCCCACCCAGGCCCGCAGGCGGTTGGCCTCCACCGCCACCGCCACCGCCCCCAGCCCCCCCAGGACGAAGACCGCGAAGGCCCCCCAGGGAAGCTCGCCCCCCCGCCCGACCCGCAGGACCGCCATGCCCGCCACCGTGGCAGCCGCCGCGGCCAGGGCCCCCAGGAGGTTCACGATGGAGGCCCGCAGGAGGGTCCCCCGCACCGCCCCCAACGCACCGCGCCAGAAGCCCTTGGTTTGCGCCTCGGCGGGATCCAGGTGCTCCAGGGCCTCCAGCACGGCCGCCAGGGAGGTCGGCATGGGCAGGGCCTCGGCCCCCGGGGCCGCCCCAAAGGCCTTGCGCTGACGCGCCACCGTGGGCGCCATGGTCAATCTGAAATTTTCATTCATTCAAGTCATCCCATTGGGCCCAAATTGCCGGTGGTCAACCATCGTACTCCATTGGCATGATTGGAGTTGCCCCCAAGGGATCCCGTGCACACCCCCCCTCCCCTTCCGTACCCACCCCGGCTTGAATCATCATTATTTTCTTCCATGGACGCCTGGGTGGCGACCCGGGCCGGGTTGCACCCCCAGGTCGAGGCCCTGAGCCTGGGGGACCTCCGCTGGTCCTATGGTCGCCTGGAGAATACCGCGCGCAGACTGGCCCATGGCCTGAAGGACCTGGGATTGGGGAGGGGGGATCGGGTTGGGATTTTCATGGAACGCAGTCCCCTCACGGTGGCCACCCTCCTGGGGACGCTGAAGACGGGGGCGGGCTACCTTCCCCTGGACCCCACCTACCCCGAAGCCCGCATCCGCCATCTGCTGGAGGACAGTGGGGTGGCCCAGGTCCTCACCACCCACGCCACCCGCCCCCTGCTCCCGGAGGGCCCCTGGCCCGTCCTGGAACTGGACGCCTTCCAGGACGACCCCGGCACCTGGCCCCCCTTCCCCAGCGAGCATGGACCGGGGGACCTGGCCTACGTCATCCACACCTCGGGGTCCACGGGGCTGCCCAAGGGGGCCATGATCCATCACGGCGCCCTCCTCGCCTTCGTGCGGGCGGCGGGTCCCGTGCTCCTGCCGGACCCGGACCCCGTGGTGCTCCTGAGCAGTTCCCTGGCCTTCGATATCACCGTGGGTCAGCTCTACCTCACCCTGGCCGCCGGTGGACGCCTGGTCATCGTGCCTCCGGGGCTGCACCACGACCCGGAGGCCCTCACGCACCTGATCCTCCAGGAGGGGGTCACGGAGGCCATGATCGTCCCCTCCCTGCTCCCAGGTCTCCTGGCCGTGCCCGCCTTCGCCCGCACCACCTCCCTGCGGCGCTTGATCTGCGGGGGGGAGGTGCTGCCGGAAGACGCCGCCCGGGCCTTCCAGG
>CAZPUI010001083.1:0-1717 GCA_964589695.1 uncultured Solibacteraceae bacterium
TTCCCGTGGTGGACCTCGAGCAGGCCTTGGAGGACCAGCCGGACACGAACCTCGATCCTGAATCCCTGGGTCTCTCGACCCGCCACCTTGCCTACATCATCTACACATCCGGCTCCACAGGACGCCCCAAGGGCGCCATGAACGAGCACCGAAGCGTGGTCAACCGCCTCCTCTGGATGCAGGACACCTACGGCCTGGAGACCCGCGATGCCGTGCTCCAGAAGACCCCCTACACCTTCGATGTCTCCGTCTGGGAATTCTTCTGGCCCCTGCTCGCGGGGACCCGTCTCGTGATGGCCCGCCCCGAGGGCCACAAGGACCCGGTCTACCTCGCCGAACTCATTCAACAAGCTGGCATCACCACCCTGCACTTCGTCCCCTCCATGCTCCAGGCCTTCCTGGAACACGAGGGCGCCGCAACCTGCACCGGCCTCGCCCGGGTCATCTGCAGCGGCGAGGCCCTGCCCGCCCCCCTGGCCACGCGGTTCCTGCAGACCCTGCCGGGGACGGAGCTCCACAACCTGTACGGCCCCACGGAGGCCGCGGTGGATGTCACGGCCTTCGCCTGCCGTCCCGGCACCTTCGATCAGAGCGTCCCCCTGGGCCGCCCCATCGCCAACACCAGCATGTACGTCCTGGATCCCCTGGGCCAGCCCACGCCCGTGGGGGTCACCGGTGAACTCCACATTGGCGGCGTCCAGGTGGGTCGGGGCTACCTGAACCTCCCCGAGCTCACGGCGGAGCGCTTCCTGGCGGATCCCTTCAGTTACAAGCCTGGCGCGCGCATGTATAGGACCGGCGATCTGGGCCGCTGGACACCCGAAGGCACCCTGGACTACCTGGGCCGCAATGACTTCCAGGTCAAGCTTCGGGGCTTCCGCATCGAACTGGGGGAGATCGAGTCCCGACTTCTAGAGCACCCCGACCTTCGCCAGGCCGTGGTGCTGGCCCGGGAGGATGTGCCCGGGGACACGCGGCTGGTGGCATATTTCACTGCCGACGCCGATCCCGGGAGTGAGGCCCTGCGACAACATGTGTCCAGCCACCTGCCGGAGTACATGGTGCCCTCGGCCTTCGTGCACTTGGAGGCCCTGCCCCTCAATGCCAATGGCAAGCTGGACCGCAAGGCCCTGCCGGCGCCGGAGGCTGACGCGTACGCCTCGCGTGCCTATGAACCGCCCCAGGGCGAGCTGGAAGCCACCCTGGCCACCCTCTGGTCCGAGCTCCTGCACGTGGAGCAGGTGGGACGGCACGACAACTACTTTGAACTGGGGGGCCACAGCCTCCTGGCTGTCACCCTGGTGGAGCGTCTCCGCCGACTTGGCCTGGGGGCCGATGTCCGACGCGTATTCACATCCCCCACCTTGGCGGACCTCGCCCGCGTCCTTTCCAGCAACACCTTGGCAATGGTGGTCCCTCCGAACCTCATTCCCGAAGGGTGTCAGAACATCACACCCGAAATGCTGCCCCTGGCCACCCTCACCCCAGCTGACATTCAATGGGTGGTGCGCACGGTTCCCGGCGGCGCCGCCAATGTCCAGGACATCTACCCCCTCTCACCCCTCCAGGAAGGCATCCTTTTCCATCACCTCATGGTCAAGGAGGGAGACACCTACCTGCTGCCCTATCTATTGGCCTTCGACACCCTGGGGCATCTCGAAACCTTCCTCCACGGCCTCCAGGCCGTGGTCGACCGCCACGATATCCTGCGCACCGC
>CAZPUI010001084.1:0-1713 GCA_964589695.1 uncultured Solibacteraceae bacterium
GGGCAGCGCGCTGGCGGTGGCTCTGGCGGGGACGGCCCTGTGGGCATGGGGGCTGGCGGCCCGGGAACGGGGGGTCCCGCCCTGGCCCGCACCATCCGTCGCCACGGTCCTGCGGGCCGAGGGCCGGGTGTCGGTCTTCGCGGGGGCGGAGGTCACGGTGGGGTCGGACCTGGGCGGCACCCTGGTGGCGATGCGGGTGGGCGAGGGGGACCCCGTGCGGGCGGGGCAGGTCCTGGCGGAGCTCGATCCGCGTCAGCCCGCGGCGGCCCTGCGGGAGGCCCAGGCCCGGGTTCGCGAGCTGGAGGCGGAGATTCATTTCCTGGAATCCGAGGCGGCCCGCGCGGGTCGGCTCTTCCTGGAGGGCGTCACCAGCCGACAGGCCCTGGACCAGGCGGAGACCCAGGCGGGACTGGTCCGGGCCCGGCGGGAGGCCGCCCAGGCCACGGTGGAGCGGCTGGAGGTCGCCCTGGCCAAGCAGAGGCTGGTGGCCCCCCGGGATGGCCGGGTGTTGGAGCGCTTCGTCCAGGCGGGGGAGACTGTGGCCCCAGGCACACCCATCCTGCGCCTGGCAGACACGGCCCAGGTGCGCATCGAGGCCGAGGTGGACGAGTACGACCTGGCCCGGGTGAGACCGGGTACGCCGGTGTTGGTGCGGGCCGAGGGCCAGGCCGGGACCTGGAAGGGCGAGGTCATGCAGGTACCAGACCATGTGGTGGGCCGCCGCCTCAAACCCCAGGATCCCGCCCGGCCCTCGGACACCCGGGTGCTCCTGGTGAAGGTGCGCCTCCTGGAGCCCACCCCCCTCAAGTTGGGGCAGCGGGTGGAGCTGGAACTGGGAGGCTGAGTGCGTCCGACCGCTTCGCCGAACCATCCTCGCCCTGAAACACGGGAGCGCGGGATGCGTCCTCCCATGGCTACCCGATCCCGGCCCTCCGGAAGACCGGATCACCCCCCGCACGCCCTGCGCCGAAATCCGTAAGGCCCTGGGTCAGATGGGGATAACCGTCCCCACCCATATCCCTCCTTCCCAAGGCTGCCCTTGGGAATGCTGGAACGCCTGGCGAGAGGGGGCCGCGACCCACAGGAGCGTCCCATGAACACCTGCCTGTCCTTTCTGCTTGGGGGAGCGGTGGTGTTGCTTCTGCTGCTGCTCGTGGTGGCGGGCATCGCCCTGTGGATCCGCGCGAAGCTGAGCAAGACCCTGCAGGGCCTGGCCGAGGGCACACCGGAATCCATACACCTGGTACCCACCTCCGTGGTCCTCCCGCAGGCCTGCCTCCCGAGGGCCCAGGCCTTCGAGGGCCTGGGGTTCAGCCATGTCGGCACCTTCGGGGCGGAAGAGCTCGAAGGCCTTCTGCTGGATGCCTGGCTCCACGAGACGAGGCACGCCTACGCCGTGGTGTACCTCCATCCCAAGGCCGGAACCTGGTCGGACATCTGGCAGCGCCATAGCGACGCCGGTGGGCTTACGGTGTCCAACATGCCCATGGGTGGCCTTCTGGAGCCCCTGCCCGGCTGGCAGAAGGTGTATCGCAAGGAGGCCGACGAAGCGGAACTTTGGCGCATTTTCCTGGAATCCCCCTGGAGGGTCCACGCCCGGCTCACGGAGCCCGTGGAGGCGGTGGTGCTGGAGACCCGCTAAAACCCGCCATTTCAGTCAAACCCGCGTGATTGCCTGCGAAGGAGCCCTCCTCGGTAGGGTTGAATGCCTGA
>CAZPUI010001085.1:0-1713 GCA_964589695.1 uncultured Solibacteraceae bacterium
GCCGGGGCTTCGGGCGTTTGTTGCCGCTGCGCTTGATGGGGGGGTGGGCGGGGGCGCCCTGGCCTTTGATGGGGTAGACCTTCCGGGGGATGCGGGCCTTGGCCCATTCGTAGGCCTCTTTGACGTTGCCATCCCCGGTGTCAACGGCGCAGGCTTCGACAAACATTAGCTTTCCCGAGGCGTGGCGGTAGCCGGAGAGGAGGCGCTGGTCCGCCCGCTCCCACACCTCGGCGAAGGCGGGGCTGCCCAGGAGCTTCTCCCGGTGGATCACCCAGCATTCGGTCTGGCGGCCCCAGCCGAGGGTGCGCAGCCCCAGTCGGGCGCACCCCCCAGGGCACCTGGGCGGTCCAGCTTTCCCGCTGGGCGAGGAACCCTTCCGCCGGGAGTTCCTGGTGGTCCTGGGGGTCCCAGGGGAGGCCCAGGGAGGTGTTGATCCAGGCCTTGAGGCTGTCCAGGCCCTCCCGCTTGGCGCTGAGGTAGTCCGTCACGGTTTCCCGGAGCCTGCGCCAGGGGCTGTACAGCTCGTTGAGGTGGAAACCGGCGCTGCGGCTGGCGGGGTTGTGCTTGCGCCACTCCCCCCGGGCCAGCATCCAGACCTTGTGGGCGTCCAGGTCGATGAGGGCGCCGCAGCCGGGCTGGTTGCACAGGTAGGCGGCGGTGTTCGGCAGGTGGCGGCCGGTGTCGGGGTGCTTGGCCCACAGCACCCGGGTGGTGCCCTCGGGGTCCTTCCACCACAGGACCTGCATCCCCTGGCAGTGGGGACATGGAACGTAGTAGTGCCGCTGGTCCGAGGCCAGGAAGGCGTCCTCCGTGGCATCGTCCCCTTTGATAATCGGCGTGGACACCAGGATTCGCTTGCGGTTCCAGAAGGTGGCGGTGCGCTTGAAGCCCAGCACCTTGGGGGAACCGTCGGCCCCGGCGGACTTAGGCCACCGGGACAGTTCATCCCCCAGAAAGACCCGCACGGGGCGCCCGGAAAGGCTGGAGGGGCTATTGGCGCCCCCCAGGGTGATGTGGCCGCCGGGGAAGGTTTTGTGGAGCAGCGTGTTGCCGCCGTCCCGGGCCCGGGATTCCTTCACCTTGCCCCGGAAGCAGGGGCTGTCCCGGAGCATGGGGGTCAGGCGGTCCTTGCTGGTGGCGGTGGCCAATTGCAGGGTGGGGAGGGTGAAGAGCATGGGCGCCGGGTCCTGGTGGATGAAGTAGCCCACGACGTTCAGTTCCATTTCGGTCTTGCCCACCTGGGCGGACCACATGCAGACGATATCCTCCACCTGGGGGTCGGACACGGCGTCCATGACTTCCCGCTGGTAGGGGGCCCGGGCGGTGCGCCACCGCCCGTGGACGGAGGTGGCCTCGGGACTGAGGTAGCGGTAGGTGTCGGCCCACTGGCTGACGGTGAGCTTGGGGGGTGGGGCCAGGAGGGCCCGGGCTTGAAGGAGGGTGGCCCTGAGATTGGCTCCGCTCATGGGGCCGGATCCGGACCCTCCTCGCCCCGCACCAGGGACAGTTCCAGCAGGGCTTCGTCAATGGCAGTTTCCAGGGTGCCCTGCACCGTTATTGCCAATTCCTGTCCAAGGAGGCCCGCCAGGTGGGAGGCAAGCTGGTTGGGCAGGGCCCGCAGCCGGGACCAAACCGCCCGCAGCATGCCGGGTTTCAGGGGCTGCACCAGGGAACGCAGACCGTACCGATCGATTTCATCGGCATCCGCCGCCA
>CAZPUI010001086.1:0-1712 GCA_964589695.1 uncultured Solibacteraceae bacterium
CACCAATGGTCGTGATGTTGGCATTCCGCAGGCAGTTATTGGCACGCACAGAGAGTTCCAACTCCTCCACGCTCTTGCCCAGCCAGTTGCTGACGCTCTCCTGGGCCAGGGCACCATTCACTCCGGCATCCGTCTCCACTTCATCCTCGCCCTGTCGGGCGAAAATGAGGAAATGGTCCCGCAGGATCATGGAGGCGTCACTGACGGCATCCTTGGGATCCACGGCCCCATTCGTCCAGACCTGGAGGGTCAGTTTCTCGTAGTCGGTGCTTTGTCCCACACGGGCGGGTTCCACAAAGTAGTTCACGCGCGTGATCGGGCTGTGGTTCGAGTCCAAGGGAATCCATCCCAGCCCAAGCTTCTCGTCAAGATTGGCATCGGCCGTCACGAATCCACGCCCCATGGCAAGCTGGATCTCGACTTCGAGTTCCCCATCCTCGCCAAGGGTGGCGATGTGGACATCGGGATTCATCACTTCGACGTTCTGGTTCGTCTGGATCATCGCTGATGTGACAACCCCTTCGCCCTTCGCTCGGATGGTTACAACCTGAGGCTGGCTTGAATGAAGCCTGAAGGGGACCTCCTTGAGGTTCAGAAGGATATGGGTAATGTCCTCCCACACTCCAGGCAGGGTTGTGAATTCATGCTGGACCCCCTTGATGCGCACATTGGTCACGGCAGCGCCGTGGATGCTCGAAAGGAGCACCCGCCGAAGCGCGTGACCGCAGGTGGTCGCAAACCCACGTTCGAAGGGATATGCAACGAATTCGCCAAAGGAGGTGGTCTTGGTTTCCGCCCGAACCTCGGCGAAACGTGGACGCTGGAAGTCGCTGATGTTCAGCATTCCTGTCCCCTTACTTGCTGTAGAGTTCAACGATCAACTGCTCGTTGATATCCAGGGTTATGTCCTCGCGCTGCGGCGCAGCAATGACCTGTCCTTTGAAGGCACTGACGTCCAGGGTGAGCCACTTGGGCACGCCCCGACCGTTGGCCGTCTCGATCGAGTTCTTCACGAATTCGTTGGCGCGGGACTTCTCCTGCACCTCAACGGTCTGTCCCGTTCGGACCTGGAAGCTGGGAATATCCACCCTCCGACCGTCCACCAGGACATGGCCATGCATGACCATCTGACGGGCGGCATTGCGGCTGGGCGCAAACCCGAGACGGAAGGCAATGTTGTCCAGTCGACGCTCGAGGAATTGGAGAAGGTTGTGACCCGTCACACCCTTCTTGGCCTCGGCATTCTCAAAGTAGACACGGAACTGCTTCTCAAGCACACCATAGATGCGCTTGACCTTCTGCTTCTCTCGAAGCTGAAGGGCGTAGCCCGTGGGCTTCTTGGTTTTTCCGGAGCCGTGCTGTCCAGGAATCTTGCCCTTGCGGGTTTCGAAGGAGCACTTCTCCTTGAAGCAGCGCTCGCCCTTGAGATACAGCTTCATACCTTCACGACGGCAGAGGCGGCATACGGCGGCATTATATCGAGCCATGATTCTCCTCCTCTCTTAGACCCGGCGCCGCTTTGGAGGACGGCAGCCATTGTGGGGAATGGGGGTGACGTCGCGGATGCTGGTCACCTGGATGCCCGCAGCGTTCAAGGCGCGGATGGAAGACTCTCGGCCTGAACCGGGGCCCTTCACGCGCACATCGACGGAGCGGATGCCCTGCTCTTTGGCAGCCTCGGCACAAACGCCCGCTGCGATCTGAGCCGCAAA
>CAZPUI010001087.1:0-1711 GCA_964589695.1 uncultured Solibacteraceae bacterium
TGGACCATGCAGGGTGCCCTGGATCCGGCCCTGAAGGAGAAGATCCGCCGCGCCTTTCTGGACATGAAGGACCCCGCGGTGCTCAAGCCCTTCAAGGCCGATGGCTTCGCCAGCATCACGGACAAGGACTACAACGGCATTCGGGAACTGGGGCACATCCTGAAGCTGGATTTCGCCACCCTGGCCAAGTAGACCATGGAGCCACGTTTCCAGACCATCCTGGGCCAGGCCCGGCGCCAACGCTGGCAACGCCTGGGCCTGGGTCTGCTGGTCCTGCTGGTGGTGATCCTTTGCTTTGGTGCCACCGGACTGATGGACCTGCCCCGGCTCCGGGAAGGGATTCCGTCCATGGTGGACCTGGTGAAGGAGATGCTCCCCCCGGATTTCACGGCCCTACGCACCTGGTGGAAGCCCCTGCTGGACACCCTGACCATGAGCGTGGCGGGTACGGCCCTTGCCGTGATGCTCAGCCTTCCCCTGGCCTTCCTGGCGGCGCGCAACACCAGCCCCCACCCCGTGGTCTACCACCTGGCCCGCAGCCTGCTGAGTGCCTTTCGCTCCGTGCCTGAACTGGTGATGGGCATCATCTTCGTGGCCGCCGTGGGGTTCGGCGCCCTGCCCGGCGTGCTGGCCCTGGGCCTGCACAGCGTCGGCATGGTGGGAAAGCTCTTCAGCGAGGCCATCGAGCATGCGGACCAGGAACCCATCGAGGCCGTGCAAGCCGCGGGAGCCTCCCCGGTCCAGGTCTACCTCCATGGGGTGCTGGGCCAGGTGTTTCCTCAGATGGCGGACATCGTGATCTACCGCTGGGAATACAACTTCCGCGCTTCGACCATCCTGGGCACCGTGGGTGCCGGCGGCATCGGCTTCGAGCTCGTGGCCAGCCTCCGGGTGATGCGCTACCAGGAGATGTTTGCCATCGTCCTTGTGGTCTTCGCCGCCGTGCTGGTGGTGGATGGCCTGGGGGCCTTGCTGAGGGGAAAACTACAATGAAACCCATGGTGGCCATCAGTCAATGGATCCAGCCGAGTGTGGTGGCGCTGCTGGAGACCTTCTGCCAGCCGCTGCTCAATCCCACCCAGGAACCCCTTCCAGAGTCGGTCTGGCGGGAGCGGGCTTCCCGGGCCGAAGGCCTCATGGTGTTCATGCCCGACCGCATGGACGAGGCCTTCCTGGAGGACTGCCCAAACCTACGGGTGGTGGCCGCGGCCCTGAAGGGCTACGACAACTTTGATACCGCGGCCATGGCCCGGCGGGATATCACCTTCTGCATCCAGCAGGATCTGCTCTCCTGGCCCACGGCCGAGCTGGCCCTGGCCCTGATGCTGGCCCTGGGTCGGAACCTGGGCCCGGGGGACGACCTGGTGCGGAGCGGCGCCTTCCGGGGATGGCGTCCCACCCTCTACGGCGTCGGATTGAGGGGCCGACGGGTGGGCCTCCTGGGCTTTGGTTCCGTGGCCCGCTGTCTGGCGCGGATGCTGGAGCCCTTCCAGTGCCAGGTCCTCTACCACGATCAGCATCGCCTGTCGCAGCCCGAGGAGGCTCGCCATCGGGTCGCCTGGGTGTCCCGGGAAGAACTGCTCGCCAGCTCCCACTTCCTGCTTCCCCCCCTGCCCCGGGACGAAGGCACCCGGGGCTACCTGGAACGGAGAGCCTTTAACCGCCTACCGCCCGACTGGCCGCGGATGAAGTTCCCCCGGGGCCGAGGAGG
>CAZPUI010001088.1:0-1710 GCA_964589695.1 uncultured Solibacteraceae bacterium
TCACCACCCTGTCCTTCCTTCCCCAGGTGATCCGCACCTGGCGCACCCGGGATGTGTCGGGGCTGTCCCTGGGTATGTATTCCGCCTTCACCGTGGGGGTGGCGCTGTGGGTCGCCTATGGGGTCAGGCTCCACAGCGCGCCCATCGTGGTCACGTACGGAATCACCCTGGTGTTGGCCAGCATCGTGCTGGGGATGAAGCTGAGGTTCGGGCGGCGGTGAGCCTTCAGCCGAGGCTAAGGCACGAAGGAACGGGCAGCCTGCGGGATTGCTGTGGGTCCTGGGGTTCACCCGCATTCATTCAACGGGGGCCGACGGGCACGAGGCGTTCCGGCCCCCTAGAGCCCGGAGGGCGCCTCCAGGAAGGTCCAGGGCAGTCCGAAGGTGGCCTCAAGGTGGGCGGCCAGCGCCTTCACGCCATAGGTCTCCGTGGCGTAATGGCCACCGTAGAGGACGTTCAGGCCCAGGTCCAGGGCCAGGCCGTGGGTCCAGTGGGGGCCTTCGCCCGTGAGGAAGGTGTCCACCCCCAGGGTTGCCACGGTGGCCAGCTCGCCCCCTGCGCCTCCGGTGGCCAGGCCCAGGCGACGCACCCGGGCAGGTCCGCCGGGAATGAGGTGGGCCTTGCCCGTGGCCTTCGCCAACCGCTGGACCAGGTCCTCCCGGTCCAGGTCCACGTCAAAGCATCGGCCCACTGGGGTGCCTTCGTACTCGAACCAGGGTTGCCCCGTCCCCAGCCCCAAGGCTCGACCGAGTCCCACGCCGTTGCCCAGCTCCCCATGGGCGTCCAAGGGCAGGTGGGAGGCGTACACCGCCAGGTCGTGGTCCAGGCAAAGGCGCACCTTGCGGTAGGCGGGTCCCGTGAGGGGCAGGGCGCCCTGCCAGAAGAGACCATGGTGGACCAGGAGCAGGTCCGCCCCCGCCTCCGCCGCCGCCTGGAGGGTGCCCAGGTGGGCGTCCACCGCCACCGCCACCCGGTGCACCTCCCCCCGGTTCTCTACCTGGAGGCCGTTGTAGGCTCCGGGATAGTCCCGGACCCGGTCATGGGCCAGGAGGGAATCGAGATGGCGGACGAGTTCCTGCAGTTGCATGGGATGGGCTCCGGGGCTTCGATGCTCCATCCTGCATGAAGTTGCGGCTAATGGGGCGGAGCCTCGTATCATGAGGTCATTCTCGGAGACCCCCATGCCCTTCCTTCCTGTCCTCGTCACCCTTGCCTTCGTGGCCCAGGTTCCTGCGGAGCGGGCCGCCGTGGAGAAGCCCCTCCTCTCCTACTTCCGCTACCACCAGCAGGGGGATCCCAAGGGTCTTTCGGAGGCCTTCCACCCGGATGCACTCCTGCAGTGGGCCAAGGATGGGAAGCGGTTGACCCTCACCCAGGCGGATTGGATCAAGCGGGCGGAGGACCAGCTGGCCAAGAACGCTGGAAAACCCCGCCCCGTGGTGAAGTGTGAGATCGCCTCCCTGGAAATCATGGGGGATGCCGCGGTGGCCAAAGTGGTCCTGGACTATCCCACCTTCCGCTTCATCGACTACATGCACCTGTTGAAGCTGGAGGGCGGATGGAAGATCGTGGACAAGATCTACCACCGGGAGGATTTCAAAAAGTAGCTATTTGAGCAGGAATCCGCGGCCGATTTCGTCCCCGTCCTCCAGCCTGTAGGTGGCTTCTCCCATGGTGTGGGCCTTGCCGCCCACCCGCACCACCACGGCC
>CAZPUI010001089.1:0-1707 GCA_964589695.1 uncultured Solibacteraceae bacterium
GGAGGGTCCAGGGGGCTGGGCATGGACGCCGGGGCGGAGGAACTTCCGCAGCCCGTCGCCAAGGCGAAGAGCAGGAACAAGGATGGGGTGCGCATGCAGGGATACCTCGGATCGGGACGTCCTTTCCGCGGCAGAGCAGTCAGTGGCGTCGGAACACGTGGATGGAGGTGGCCTTGAACGAAGCTACCACGGTGCACCCCGGGCGCAAGTCCAGGGCCTCCAGGGCGTGGCCCGTGACGAAGGCGGACAAGGGGACGTCGGCGTCCAGTTCCACGCGGTGAAAGGGGCCCACGGGCACGATGCGGACCACCATCCCGGGCAGGCGGTTCCGGGCGCTGCTGGCGAGGGGATGCCCATCGGCGCTTCCCAGGAGGGTGATGTGCTCCGGTCGGATACCCGCGGTGACCTGGCTCCCCACGGGGGCTTCTCCGGCGAGCTCCAGGGCGCAGCCACGGACCTTCAGGGTGAAGCTGCCTTCGCCGCTGGCCACGACCTGACCCTGGAAGACGTTTTCCATGCCCAGGAAACCCGCCACGAAGGGGTCCCGGGGACGAAGGAGGACCTCCTGAACGGGGCCGCACTGGAGCAGCCGACCTTCACGCAGCACCGCCAGGTGGTCCGCCAGGCGCAGGGCCTCGTCCAAGCTATGGGTGGTCAGGAGCACGGTGGTGCGGGTCTCGGCGAGCACCCGTCCCAGGTCGTCCAGGAGCCCTTCCCGGGTGGGGGCATCCAGGGAGGCGAAGGCTTCGTCCAGCAGGAGGACTTGGGGATCCATGGCCAGGGCCCGGGCCAGGGCCGTGCGCTGCCCTTCCCCCCCGGAGAGCTTGCGGGCGGAGCGGTCCAGGAGGTGGGCAATGCCGAAACGTTCCGCCTCCGCCTGCACCCGGTCGCGGAGTTCTGCGGGGGGGGCGCCACGGAGCTTGAGACCCATGCCGACGTTGGCCCGCACCGTGGTGTCCAAGAGGAGCGGATCCTGGAAGACGAGGGTCACCCTCTGCCGGAGCCGTTGAAGGTCCCTGGAACCCCTGAGGACCTGACCCTCCCACACTAGGGTCCCCGCCCGGGGGGGGAGCACACCGGCCAGTACCTGGAGGAGGGTCGACTTGCCGGCCCCGTTGGGGCCCACCAGGGCCATCACCTGGCCTGGAACCAGGGCGAATTCGGAGATCTCCAGGGTGCGGTGGGCGAGGCCCCGGATTTCCAGACGGGCGCTCACTGGGGCCGCGCCCGATGCTGGATGTGGGTGAGGGCCAGGTTCACGCCCAGGGCCAGGAGCATCAGCAGGAGGGACAGGGCAATGGCCACTTCGAAGTTGCCCTTGCTGGTCTCCATGACGGTGGCGGTGGTGAGAACCCGGCTGTAGCCCCGGATGTTGCCGCCCACCATGATGGAGGCGCCGACCTCGGAGATGACGCCGCCGAACCCAGCCATGACGGCCGCCATGAGGGGAAGCCGGGCCTCCTTCACCAAGAGCCAGACCATCTGGAAACGGCTGGCGCCCAGGGAGAGGATCTGGAGACGCAGGTTGCGGGGCAGGTTGTGGAGGGCTGCGACACTGATGCCCAGGACGATGGGGGTGGCGATGATGACCTGGGCAAGGACCATGGCCGTGGGGGTATAGAGCAATTCCAGGGATCCCAGGGGACCGTTGCGCCAGAGCAGGATGGAGACAAAGAGCCCCACCACCACGGGAGGCAGCCCCATGCC
>CAZPUI010001090.1:0-1706 GCA_964589695.1 uncultured Solibacteraceae bacterium
CCACGGCGGAGAAGATCACCGCCGACTACCAAGGGGACTTCAACACGCGCGAGGAGCGCATCAATGCGTGCCTCGAGGGCATCCGCACGCTGGCGGAAGAGACGGGAATCCTCATCCAGGCCGCGCGCCAGGGGGATCTCCAGGTCCGCGCCCGGCACGAGCGAACCCAGGGGGTCTACGCCAAGCTGCTCAAGGGGTTCAATGACACCCTCAACGGGGTCATCGGTCCCCTTAACCTCGCCGCGGGCTACGTGGACCGCATCGCCAAGGGGGACATCCCCGAACCCATCACCGAGCCGTACCAGGGGGACCTCAACACCCTGAAGACGAACCTCAATGCCTGTGGGGCCATCCTCCGGGGCATTCTGGGGGACACGGAGCACCTGTCCGGCGAGGCTGCCGTGGGGCACCTCGATGTCCGTGCGAATGCCCACGTGTACCAGGGAGCCTGGCGCCACCTGGTGGAAGGGATCAACCAGACCCTGGACACCCTGGTGCAGCCCATCGATGAGGTGGTTCGGGTCATGACCGCCATGGAGCAGGGAGACCTGACGGTGGCCATCGACCGGGACTTCCAGGGTCGCCTCCAGGACCTTCGGAACGCCATCAACAGCACCACCTCCAGCCTTCGGGAGACCCTCCTCTGCATCGAGATCGGGGCCACCACCCTGTCCGCCAGTGCCGAGGAACTGATCAGGACCAGCACCCACATGGCCAGCAGCACGGAGGGGGTGGCCCTGGCCGCCCTCCAGGCCGCGTGCACCATGGGCCAGGCCACGGAAAGTGTGCAGACCCTGGCCGCAGGGGTGGAGCAGGTCAGTGCCAGCTGCACCCTTGCCGCCCAGGTTTCGGAGCGGGTCAACGCCAGCCTGCATGCGGTGGGCGGCGTGGTGGAGGAGGTCTCCGGCAGCATGCGGACCGCCGGAGCGGCGGTCCAGGAACTGTCCAGCACCCTCGGGGCCATCGCCCAGTCCACCGCGGGCATGACAACTTCGGTCCAGGGTGTGGCCGCCAGCATCGAGGAGATGGGTGCCAGCCTGGGAGAAGTGCGCAGGAATTCCGCCCAGGCGGCCACCGTCACCCGGAAGGCCTCCGATACCGCCGGTGCCACCGCGGACATCGTGAACAACCTGGGTCGCAGCGCCCAGGAGATCGGCAAGGTGGTGGACCTCATCAAGGGCATCGCCGCCCAGACGAACCTCCTGGCCCTCAATGCCACCATCGAAGCCGCCAGCGCCGGCGAGGCGGGCAAGGGCTTCGCGGTGGTGGCCAAGGAGGTGAAGGAACTGGCCAAGCAGACGGGGACGGCCACCGAGAGCATCCGGGACCAGATCGCGGGCATGCAGGCCAACACCCACGCCGCCGTGAATGCCATCGACGAAATCGTGTGGATCATCCAGGAGATCAATGTCATTTCGGGCACCATCGCTGCGGCCGTGGAGGAACAGACCCTCACCACCGGGGAGATCTCCCGGAGTGTGGGAACGGCCGCCCACAGCGCCCAGGAGGTGGCCCGCAGCGTGCAGCAGGCAGCCTATGGTGCGGCGGAGGTGACCCGCAATGTCCAGCAAACCGCCCGTGGCGCCCACGAGGCGAGTCTGAACCTGCACCAGGCCGTCCAGGGGGCGGACGAAGTGACCCGGACGGTCCATGTCCTTGCGGTGGGCGCCGATGGCCAGGCGCAACCCGCCGCCGGAGCCGCGCGG
>CAZPUI010001091.1:0-1705 GCA_964589695.1 uncultured Solibacteraceae bacterium
GCCTTGGCAGAGGTGGGCTACCCGGCGGTGCTCCCCCTTGAAGGCCTTGGGGAAGGATGTCTGCCCCCCTGGCGCAACGATCTGACGGAGGCCGCCCTGGCGGTGTGTCCCGCCTTGGTGGACGTGCGCGAGGCCCTGAGGGCGGCCGGGGCCGAGCCCCTGCTCTGCGGCAGCGGCTCCTGCTGGGCGGGACGCTTCCCCACCCCTGAAGCCAGGGACCAGGCCCATCAGCAGATGCTTCGACAGCGGCCCCAGTACCGGAGCATCCGCCTCTGAGGGGACCCCCGCGGGGCCCTTGGCCCCCCCACGTCCTGGATTCCCACCTGGGCACCCCCCTGGGAAGGGGGTGGCCGAGGCGAGCGCCGTCCTCGCCAGAAGCCCCAAAGTGTCGATTATTCCCAACTGTACGCACACCCTATAAGTCACCCTCTGTTATAACCTAAATATCTGTTATCACTCTTATTTGGGCGTGGCTTTTTCTCCATATTGCGAAGGGAATCTGTCAAGGTAGGAGTTCGGCCCACCCCCCACCGCCTTTGGTTTGACCGGGCTCCCCTCACCCGAGGATGGATCCATGCTCCCCCCAGCCATGAATCTATCGATGCACGCGCTGTTTCTGGCCCAGACCCTGCTGCTGGGGATCGTCCTCCTCTGGGCCCTCCGCCTGCGTCGCCACTTGCTCCAAAAAACCCAGGCCCTGGAGGCGGAGCTCCAGGAACGGTGCCGCACGGAGCAGGCCCTCAAGGAGAATGAGGAGCGCTACCGCCTGCTGACGGAGCACAGCCACGATTTCGTGAGCGAGATCAGCACCGAGGGCCGCTACCTCTACGTCAACGCCAACTTCCACAACCTGCTGGGCTACGCCCCCAAGGACATCATCGGGAAAACGCCCCTGGAAGCGGGCATGATCCACCCCGAGGATCGGCCCCGGCTCATCAAGACCTTCAACCGCACCTTTTTGCGGAAGAGCCGGGCCCTCATCGAGTTCCGGGGCAAGGACACCCAGGGCACCTACCGCTGGTACGAGTGCGCCACCAGCTGCTTCCAGGCCTCCAGCGGGGCCTGGAAGGTGGTGGCCATCAGCCGGGATATCACGGAACAGAAGCACCGGGACGAGGCCGTCCGCCAGACCCAGAAGCTGGAGAGCCTCGGCGTGCTGGCGGGGGGTATCGCCCACGACTTCAACAACCTGCTTACGGCCATGCACGGCTACCTGGAACTGGCCCTCCGGCAGCTTCCCCAGGTCTCCCCGGCCGTTCCCTACCTCGACAGCGTGCAGAAGTCCGCCCACCGTGCCTCGGACCTGTGCCGGCAGCTGCTGGCCTACTCCGGCAAGGGGCGCTTCATCGTTCGTCCCCATGACCTCAACACCATCGTCCAGGACATGACCCAGCTCTTCCATGTGAGCCTGCCCAAGAAGACGCGCCTGGTGCTCCAGACCGCCGCCATCCTCCCTCCCTTCGAGGCGGACCTGGCCCAGCTCCAGCAGGTGGTGATGAACCTCATCACCAACGCCGGGGAGGCCATCGGAGACCGGGAAGGCCTGCTCCGGGTGAAGACCCATTTCCTGGAACTGGACCGTCCCCAGCTGGAGGCCCAGTTCCACGGTCAGGAGCTGGATCCTGGTCCCTACGTGGTCCTTGAGGTGACGGACAACGGCTGTGGCATGAGCGCAGAAATGCTAAAAAAAGTTACCAGTCCTTTC
>CAZPUI010001092.1:0-1701 GCA_964589695.1 uncultured Solibacteraceae bacterium
CTCCACGGCAAGGCGGTGGCCCAGGCGGTGCGGTTGGGGTTCCCCAGGTCACTGGCCCCGGGGATGCCGTAGTCGTTGAGGAAGATCCCGGCGCTGTAGCCCCCGTTGGTGGCGGTGAAATCCACCAGTCCCTTCAGGGCGTCCATGCCCGTGCGCACCTGGCTGCCGTGGGAGGTGTGCTGGTAGGCAATGCGCAGGGTGGCCTTGGCCTGGTTCAGGAAGGCCACGGGCACCTTGGACAGGTCCGTGCAGGTGTGGTCGATGAGGATGGCCCCCGTGGGCGGTGGCACCGTGCCCTGGACCACGATGGTGGTGACGGAGTAGGCCGGCAGGGCCACCACCCAGGTGGCGAGGTCCACGGGGAGCTGGCCCACCCGGACCGGCGTGGGGTCCGCGGGGTTGGCGGTGGCATCCAGGCGGTAGAGGGTGGCCGTGCCCTGCTCGGCCAGGCCCCGGAAGGCCACGTCCTGGGCGGTGCTGGCGCGGTTGATGGCCACGATGACCGTGCGGCCGGCCACCTTGGAATCGTGGCTCACGTAGGCCGAGACCTTGCTGGCATCGCTGGAGACAGCGGCGAGGGATATGTCCCCGAAGCTGCCCCGTGCCCCGTCGAAGTCCCGGAACATCTTGAAACCGGCATGGATGAAGGGGGCCTCCCCCAGGGACCAGTAGGTGGCCGCGAAGAGGCCCCTGGCACCGAAGATGCCGAGGCAATCTGCCTGGGCCAGTGCCCCAGCGATGTGGCGGTGGCCCCCGCCGTGGTACTCCGTGATCGCCATGGGGGTGCCGGGGTAGGCGGCATCGAGCTTGGCCTGGAGGGTGGGCAGCAGGTGGATGGGTCCGTTGAGCACATCGTTCGCGATCCAGGATCGCTCCCGGTAGGTGGCATCCCACAGGGACCTTGGGGCCTGGACGATGGCCTGGACCTCGCCCTCCGTGAGGCTCGGGGCCTGCAGCTCCGTGACCCTGCGGTTGGTGTCCGCGCTCCGGGCCTCGGAGTACCAGTGGAAGGTGAAGGCATCCAGGAGGCGCCGACCGGCGGCGTCCGAGGCGGCCTTCATGGCGGCCAGGTAGTCGTCCGTGAACCAGCGGGTGGCGCTGTACCCGCCGAGCCCGCCCAGGGTGGTGAGCCCGTAGTAGCCGCTCACCACGGGGCCGAAGACCTTGGCCCCCGGGGCCACGTCCTTGATGGCTGCGGCCAGCTGGGCGCTCCGGGCATTGAAGGAGGCGGCCGTGGGCAGGGCGGTGCCCTGGATCTCCTCGTGGGTGCTGTTCCAGAGGTCCGGCTCGTTGTCCAGGCTCAGGAAGGTGGGCAGGGGGGCGTCGGCGGCAAACATGTCCGCGGGGAACTTGCCCCTCAGGGCCCACAGCAGTTCGTCCATGTAGACAGTACCGTCCGCGGTGCTGGGGGTGGCCGTGAAGGCCGAACCCTTCCGGAAGGCGACGGTCTTGAAGCGGGACAGGTTCGGATAGGGACGGGGGACGGGACCGCCCTTGTCCGCCGCCACGTAGCCTTGGAGCTGCAGGGTGATGAGGCTGGCCACCCCCGCGGCCTGGTTGGTGGCCACGAAGCTGCGCAGGGCCTCGCCGGGGGTGTTGCCGCCCCCCAGGTAGTCGTCGCTCTGGTAATTCCAGTCGCTGCCGGCGTTGGAGGCGTTGTTCTCCCAGTTGTAGGCGGTCCAGCGGTTGCCGCCCATGCGG
>CAZPUI010001093.1:0-1701 GCA_964589695.1 uncultured Solibacteraceae bacterium
CAGGTGGCCCGGGGATCCTTGTCCCCCATGTATTTCCATTTGAGGATGTTGTCCGAGGTCTTGCACTGCATGCAGGTGGGGTTGGCGGCCATGGCGGTTTCCGGCAGCTTGTAGCCCGGCCCCTTGTCCTCCAGCAGATCCCAGGTCTTCCCGGTGCGGGTGATGTCCTTCCACCCGTTCTTGTACTGGAAGCGGCCCCCCTGGAAACGATCCACGGTGAACTGATCCACCACCATGAAGGCATGGCCCCGGGGCTCGTCGTGCTCGTAGGTGAAGCCATGGCCCGCCAGCAGCTTGTCCATCTGGGGGGAGCGGCCCGAGGGGATGCCCTTCTCTTTCTTGGCGCCCCCCTCGGTGTTGACGGTGAAGAAACTCTTGTACTGGAGCTTGTGGCAGCTCCCGCACAGGGCTGGGTCGATGCGGGTGATGGGCTTGACCTCGCCGCTGCTGTCGACGTGCTTGGCCAGGCCATCGTGGCAGACGGCGCAGGCCAGCTTGGCGTGCTTCGTCCCTTCCTTGAGGGCCTTGATTTCGTCGTGGCAGCCATAGCACGTGGCCTTGTCGATGGCCCCGCTTCCTTTGGGGGTGGCGGCAACAAAGAGGAAGGCGAAGGGGATGCTGAGTGCGCCTGTGGCGGCCCACAGCCCGCGCCAGCGCAGGTTCCGAGTGGTCATGGGGGAACTCCCTGGTTCAAGTGCGGGGTGGCCCCGCGAAGGTGCATGCAAATGTTTAGGAGGAAACTCTCTTAAATGTATAGGCCGCGGAACGCATTTGTCAGGCTCATTCCCGATTGTTGGTGAAGGACGTAATGAGCTTGTTTCGCAGTTCCAGGTAGAGCCCGGGGACCCGCTTCTGGACCCCCACCGCAAATTCCGTCAAGCGGCGTTTGGCGGCTTCGGGATCCTTGGCATGGAGGGCCAGGGCCTCCTGCTCGACCTTGGACAGTTCCTGTCGGACACTGGCCTCGAAAGCGTCCCGGGCCTTCACCACCATGGGGAAAGCCACCTGCCAGCGGGTGTTGGCCAGGTTGTCCACGAAGTCGATGGCCCACCGGGCACTGGCCTCGCTGTAGGCCTCCGGGTCATAGACCTGGTAGGAGGCATCCACCGCCTGGGCCCCGGCGTGCATGGGCACATAGGGACTGATGGCGGGGTTGTCCAGGTAGACCCAGTACACGCCGCCGATGGCGTTGGGCAGCCAGCTCCGGAGCTGGGCCACCATGCCGTACTGGCCCCGGTGCCGGGCCACGGGGCGCCGGTACGTGAGGCGCAGGAGGGCCCGCAGGTCTTTGCCCGGGAAGGGCGTGGCCAGGGGGCTGCGTTTCAGGCCGCCCTTGCCATCGGGCAGGAGCCAGGCGGGGTCGGCTGCCATGTCGTAGATGGTGCCCTCCATGGTGCTGCGCTGGACGGCGATGATGTCCTCCACGCCCATGGGCTGGGCGGGTTTCAGGGCAAAGGGATAGATGGAGAGGGGCTCCACGGTCTGGTAGTAGGGGCTGATGGCCTTCCAGGGATCCTTGGGGTCCAGGCTCCGGTCGGGCCAGGGACCGGCCTTGGGGGCGAAGGTGCTGGCGAAGAGCCAGAAGCGGCCCGTGGCGAACTCCTGGGGCAGGGGGGTGTAGGCCTCCTGCCACACAAAGGGACGTCCGGACTTGGGGTCGTACCAGCCCCGGGTGATGGCCTCCTGCTGGTAGTGGCCGCT
>CAZPUI010001094.1:0-1697 GCA_964589695.1 uncultured Solibacteraceae bacterium
AGGAGCTGTCAGCCGCAGGGGTGGAGGTGCTGGTGGATGACCGGGAAGGCATGAGCCCAGGGGTGAAATTCAAGGATGCCGACCTGCTGGGCTTCCCCCTGCGCATCACCGTGGGGGCCAAGGGCTTGAAGGAGGGTCTCGTGGAACTCCGGGATCGACGTACCAAGGAGGTCGTGAAATGTGCGCCCGAAGCGATGCTGGCCACCGTCCTCGCCGCCCGGACCCGCATGATGAAGGAGCTTGAGGAAGCGGGAGGGCGCTGATGTCCGAAGGGCCGGTCTATCTGACCACCTTCATCGAGGGGGTGCTGGTCCATGGATCGGCCACCCCCTTTGTGCTCTTGGTACCTTCGGAATATTCACCCCACCGGGGCCTGCTCATGCCCCCCCAGGTGCCCTGGTCCCCCGGCTTCCTGCCCCCGGCGCTCCTTCAGAACCAGGTGAACCAGGGGTGGGGCATTCCCTTCCGCTTCGTGGATTCCAGCAAGCTGCCGGTGGTCTTCGATGAGCGTACCTCCCGGCTGCCCACCCCGTGGCTGCTCCGCCTGGAAGGCCTGGAGGGACAGCAACGGCTCTACCTGAGCCATCTCCTCCGCACCAAGGCTCCCGAAGACCAGCTCCCCGTCCCCCCCGCGGGTGGCCAATGGGTGGGTGAGAAGGCCCTGGGCACCATGGACCTCCAGCCAGGGGTGCGCCGGTTATGCCAATCCGCGATCCTTGCCGTCAAGGATGCCTGAACGCGAGGGTTGTCCAACGCAACCTGCGAAACCCTGATGGCGGCTACACCAGGTCGAAGGCACTGAAGAAATAATGCACTTCCCGCCAGGCCGTGGCCTCGGCATCCGAACCATGCACGGCATTCCGGGTCTTGTCATCGCCGAAACGCCGTCGAAGGGTTCCAGGGGCAGCCTGGGTGGGATCCGTGGCCCCCATCATTTCCCTCCAGCGGAGGATGCAGTTCTCGCCCTCGATCACGAGGAGCATCACCGGACCTTCCAGCATGAAGGCCTCCAGCTCGGCGTAGAAGGGCTTGTGGATGTGGTCGAGGTAGAAGCCCTTGATCAGCTCCTTGTTCAACATGGCCATTCGCAAACCGTGAAAGGTGAAGCCTTCCCGTTCGATGGCGCTGATGATCTCACCGACATGGCCATTCTTGATGGCGTTGGGCTTGATGATGGCGAACGTGCGTTCAAGGGCCATTCGAAATCTCCCAGGGGGGCGTTTCCATTGGATCCGGGTCCTTCAGGAAATGCCAGGGGGCAGTGCCCGGCCCGGTGGCCGGGGGCTCTGCCCAAGCACCTCGAGGGGGACTTCGCGAGCCTCTGGCGAGCCGAAGGTCCCTCCTCGCCAATGTCAGCGCTGGGAATGCGCTGCCCAGAGCGCTACAATCCATGGTTTGACGTGAATGGGATTCGCATGCTTGAAAACTTCCTGAAGAAACTCGTCGGTTCGAAGAACGACCGTGAACTCAAGCGCCTTTGGGGCAAGGTCCAGGCCATCAATGACCTGGAACCCGAGATCAAGGCCCTTTCGGACGACGAGCTGAAGGCCAAGACGCCCTATTTCAAGGAGCTCCTGGCCCAGGGTGCAACCCTGGATGACATCCTTCCTGAGGCCTTTGCCGTCGTCCGGGAGGCCTCCCGCCGGGTGCTGAGGATGCGGCATTTCGACGTTCAGCTCATCGGCGGCATGGTGCTC
>CAZPUI010001095.1:0-1696 GCA_964589695.1 uncultured Solibacteraceae bacterium
TACGCCTGAGATACCATGCAGCCCTTCCATCCGACCCGCCCCCGTCGTGCCTGGCTCCCCTGGGTCAAGGCCGGGATCGTCCTGGGCTCGGTGGTCGCCGCCGCCTTCGGTGTTCTGGAGATTGGCCAGCGGTATCTCGGACTGCAGAAGCTCACCATTGAGCAGGTGACCATCAGCGGCTGCAGGAACGAACGTCTGGAGGAAGCCCAGGCCATCGCGCACGAGCTTTGTTTGCACAAGCCGCTCTTCTGGTTCGATGCGGACGAATTGCGCCGACGCCTGGAAGATCTGCGGTGGGTGCGGAGCCTCATGATCCGACGCGACCCACCGGACCGCCTCTCCCTGGTGGTGGAGGAACGCAAGGCCCTGCTATGGCTTACCCTACCCTCGGGCGTCTTCCTGATGTCGGACGATGGGGTGATTTTGGACCGGGTGGGCCAGAGCAATGCGACCCCCATTCCCGTGGTGGCGGACCCCACGAGTCTGGGGGACGAGGCCCTGGTTCGCCTCATCCGGGTGGCCACCAGCCTCCGGGACCACCAGAAGGATTTCTATGACCGCGTGGTGGAATTGCGCTGGGGAGTCCAGGGGCCCATGGCCTTTGTGGAGGGTCTTGGGGCGCCGATCCTGCTCTCCAGGGTGGATCCCGTGCGGAATGTGCCCAATTTCCAGGCCGTTTTCCTATCCGAGTATTCTAAGCCCGAGGAGCGGGAAAAGGTGCGTTATTTCGACCTGCGGTGGGATGGTGAAGTGGCCGTAGGTCTACCAGATGTGACGGCTCCGCCCTCTGCCACCGTAAAGTAGCAGGCTACCTCGTGAAAACCGGCGCCAGCGGCCCATTGGGCCTTTCCTTCGCGCCTTGCTCCGCTATGATGACGGAAAGGAACTGGGACGCCACATGCAGCAACCTGCCGTACTTCTGGGGCTGGATCTCGGAGCAAGCAAAATCGTAGCGGTGGTGTCGGTCTTGGAAGAGAACGGCCTCCTGAATGTCACTGGGGCCAGTCTGGCGAGTCCCGAAGGTGGCATCCGCAACGGCGAGATCACGGACATCAATCTCACGGTTTCGGGTATCCAGCGCGCCGTGGGCGAAGCCATGCGCACGGCCGGGCAGACCGACTACGACGCCATCAAGGTTTCCGTGGATGGAGTCCAATTCAAGGGCGATAACCTGCGGGACAGCATCACCATCGCGTCCGGGGACAGGGTCATCACGGTGGCGGACCGGGATCGGGTCATGGATCAGGCCACCAACAGCTGCAAGCTGGCCAAGGAGGAAACGGTCCTCCACAAGATTCCCCAGATGTTCCACATCAAAGGCCAGCGGGACATTCGCAACCCCGTGAACATGGTCGGGGACACGCTGGAAGCCGAGGTGCGCATCATCGTGGCCCCGGGCAGTGTCCTGGAGAACATCAACCGGGCCCTCACCCTGTCGGGACTCCAGGCGGCCTCTTTGATCTATTCGCCCATGGCCAGCGCGGAAGCGGTGCTCTCCCGGGAGGATTCGGAGAATGGGGCGGTCGTGGTGGACATCGGCGAGCACCTGACCCACCTGGGGCTCTGCCTGCCCGGGGCCCTCCTCCACCCCGCCATCCTCCCCCCCGGAGGCACGCCCTTCACCCGGGAACCGGAGACCCCCCAGGACCCGGGCGGCCCCACCGTTGCGGGGGCGACCCAGACGAAGACCGGGGCG
>CAZPUI010001096.1:0-1689 GCA_964589695.1 uncultured Solibacteraceae bacterium
CGGCCGGGACCCTCCACCAGGTTGAGTTCGGCCAGGGCATCCAAGCGATGGTGGCGTTCGGCGTTGTACCGACGGTCCCAGCCCCAGATGAACCAGGCTTGACTGAACACATCGAAGATGAGCTGGCGGGCTTCGAAGGTGCGCGGGGGGTTGGCGTCCGCGTCCTTGAAGATGAGCTCCAGCGCGCGGCCACTGCGGATGGCCTCGACCACCAGGTCCACCTCGGCCCCCTGGCCCGCGCTGGGGGTGGGGGTTGGGGCTGAAGGGGGCTTCTTCTCGGCCACCGGGAGGATCACCTCGGGGGCGAGGGCTTTCGGGGGCGCGGGGATGACCGGGCGGTCCGGAGAGATATTGGGGACCCTGGCCTTGGCGCTTCGCGTACGCGGCGCCTTCGGTTCGGGGGTGGAGGCGACGACAGGTTCCGGTGCGGGGGTGGGCACCGGCACCTTGGCCTTGGTCTTGGGAGCGGCCGCGCGAGGGGCCTTCGCCTTGGGTTTCGCGTCCGGTTCGATCGTGGGGGCGGGGGCGCTCTCGACGGGCTTGGCGGATTTGCGTATGGGCATGCGGAAACTCTCCAGTCTTTCCATATTGGCGAGGCTCGGGCTGGGCGTCCATCTTTGCTGCCATCCTGGGGTCATGGACACGCGTCGCACATTCTGGATCGTGATGCTGCTGCACACGAGCTTTTCCGCGGGTACCTACATTTTCGGGAAGGCCGCCACGGCCCACATCCCCGTCCTGGCCCTGGGGCTGCTGCGTTTCGTCCTGGGCTCCTTGGGGTTCCTTGCCCTGCTGGGGGTCCGGAAGTACCCGCTTCGGGCCATGTTGGCGGAGGATCGGTCCGGCTTCCTCCTGGCGGGCATGCTGGGGGTGCTGGTGAATCAGATCGGTTTCCTTTGGGGACTCAAGCTGACCCTGCCCTCCCACGCGGCCCTGCTCTATGCCCTGACCCCCACTGTGGTGCTGCTCCAGGCCTGGCTTCGGGGTTCGGAGCGTCCCACGCGCACCAAATCCCTGGGGATCGCGGTGGCCTTCTCGGGCGTGCTGGTGCTCTTCCTGGGGGAGAAGGGGACGGCGCTGCCCGCATCTTGGCTCTGGGGCGATCTCCTCGTCCTCCTTGCCGTTTTCGCGTGGGCCGCCTTCACACTCCAGACCCGCCCCCTGATCCTGAAATACGGTGCCGAGGCTGCCACCACCCTTTCGGTGCTCCTGGGAACCGCCATGTTCGTCCACGTGGGGCTCATCGGGCTGGTGGACCTGAGCCCATCCAGCGTCCCCCTCTCGGCATGGTTGGGGCTGCTCTACCTGGGCATCATCACGACGGTGGTGATGTACCTCCTGTGGTTCCACGCCCTCAGCCTGAGGGAACCCAGTCGGGTGGCCATCGTGCAGAATGGCCAGCCTGTACTCACGGCCCTTTTGGCCTGGGCCGTCTTTGGTACCCAGCCCAGCCCCGTGTTCTGGCTTGGCACCGGGCTGGTGATCACCGGGGTGCTTGTCACCCAGCGTTAAGCCCTGGGGTGCATGCGGTCGTAGAGGGCCCTCATGCGGGCCTGATGCACGTGGGTGTAGATCTGGGTGGTGCTGATATCGGCGTGGCCCAGCATGGCCTGCACGGACCGCAGGTCCGCGCCATGGTCCAGCAGGTGGGTGGCGAAGGCATGGCGGATCACGTGGGGGCTCACGGCG
>CAZPUI010001097.1:0-1687 GCA_964589695.1 uncultured Solibacteraceae bacterium
CCACCACGCTCTCCACGGTGCGACTCCGCTGGGGGCCACGGATGGCCGGGATGGAACAGAAGGCGCACGTATGGTCACACCCCTCGCTGATCTTGAGGTAGGCCGAAGCCTGGGGGGTGGTGAGCCACCGTGGCGAATGTTCGTCGTAGAGATAGGAAGGATTGGGATCCAGATGGAAGATCCCCTCGGCCCCAATGACCTCTGCGATCGATTCGATATCCCGGGTGCCCAGGCAGGCATCGATTTCCGGAATCTCAGCCAGGAGCTCCTCCCGGTACCGCTCCACCATGCAGCCCGCCACCACCAGGCGGCGACACCTTCCCTGGGTCTTCATGGAGGCCGCCTCCAGGATGGCCTCGATGGATTCCTTCTTGGCCGGCTCGATGAAACTGCAGGTGTTGACCACCAGCACCTCGGCCTCCTCCTGCACCTGGGTGAGCTGGAAGCCCTTGAGGCGCAGATGGCCGAGCATCACCTCACTGTCCACCAGGTTCTTGGGGCACCCCAGGCTGACGAAACCCACTTTGGTCATGGAGATCCTCCCGGGGCCAGCCCGCATTCCCCATTATCCCCACCCGGCGGGTCCAGCGCCGCGAACCCTCGTGGTAGACTCCTCAGGACCCCGTATTGAAAGTGCCCCCATGAAGATCACCCTACTGGTTGAAGGCGTTCGACATGCCGTGGACCTGAGCGAAGAAGGCGTCACGGTAGGCCGCGGCGAGGCCGCCACCGTACGGGTCGCCTCCAATGCTGTCAGTCGGGTGCATGCCAAGATTTTCCTGCTCCATGGCAAGCCCCATGTGGTGGATATGAAGTCGCTCAATGGCACCACCCTTCGTGGCGTGTCCGTCAGTACCCCCACCCCCATGGGCCCCGGGGACACCATCCTCCTGGGGGAACTTCCCGTGGTCTGGGAGGAGGAAAAGCTGCCCGTGCTCGTCTCTGGCATCGGCTCGCTTCTGGGAACCGGGGATGTGAAGTCGGGACGCACCACCCAGGAGGGCCGCCTGGCCCTGGAGGACCGCGCCTTTGACGCCTCGGGCTCCATCATGATCCCCCATGCGGACCTCGAAGGCCTGCTGGCCCGGCACAAATCCGAGAAGTCCGCGGTGGAAGTGGAGGCGCTCTACCAGCGCCTGGCCACCATGGCGGGCCGACTCATGCGGGCCACCAACCTCCAGGAGCTGCTGGAGAGCGTGATGACCCTGGTCACCACCCAGATCAAATGCCAGCGGGGTTCCATCGTCCTCCTGGGACCCGAGAACGAACTGGAGCCCGAGTATGTCTGGGAGGACAAGCCCGGCACCCTGACCCAACCCATCAGCCGCACCATCGCCCGCACCGCCATGACGGAGCGGGTCACCATCCTCACCACCGACGCCCGGGTCGACCCCCGCTTCGCCGCCGGGGAGAGCATCAAGATCCACGGCATCACCTCCGTGCTCTGCGCCCCCTTCATCGTCGGCGATCAGGCCCTGGGGGCCATCTACCTGGAGAGCAGCCTCAACCGCTACGGATTCAAGCGGGAGGACGAGCACCTGCTGTCGGCCATGGCCAACTTCGCCGCCATGGGCATCCAGCGGGAGCGTGAGGCCCGATTCCGGCAGCGCCTGGAGCGCTACCACAGCCCCCAGGTGGTGAGCCAGATCCTCCAGGCCGCCGAAAGCCACGATGCCCCGCTGCTCCA
>CAZPUI010001098.1:0-1687 GCA_964589695.1 uncultured Solibacteraceae bacterium
GAACACCCTGATGCTGAAACCCCTCCCGGGCAGACGCCCCCAGGAGCTTGTGAGGGTCTACGACAAGGTGCAAAAGCCCCGGGTCTCCTACAAGGGCTTTTCCTATCCGCGCTTCACGGACCTCCGGGACCGCCAGGAAGTGTTCTCTGCCATGGCCGCCTTCACCGCCACCATGGCGGGCACGGAGGAAGGGACCTACACCAAGCGCGCCTTCGTCATGATGGTGTCCTCGGGGTATTTCGACCTGCTGGGCATTCCAATGGCCCAGGGCCGCACCTTCCTGCCCGAGGAGGAGCGCCCGGGAAGCGCCATCCCCGTGGTCATCGTTAGCCATGCCTACTGGACCCAGCATGGTTCCGAGCCTGGCCTGGTGGGTCGCACGGTGCGGGTCAACACCCGGGAGTACCAGGTGGTGGGCATCACCCCCAGGGAATTCACCGGTGCCACCCAGTTCCTCACCTCGGAGTTCTACTTCCCCCTTGGCCTGTTCGAACAGCTGGGTGGTGATACCCCGGGCTCCACCGGCCCGAAGCTGGAGGACCGGCAGAACCAGAGCCTGTTCGTCCTGGGCCGCCTGCGACCCGGCCTGGATGCGGGCCGAGCTCAGGTCCGGCTGCAGACCCTGGCCTCCCAGTTCGAAGTCGACCACCCCACCGGGGGCAAAGCCCCTGCCTTCGAGCTGGGTCCCCAATCCCGCATTGGCATGAGTGCCCAGCCCGACCAGGACCAGGGCGTGGGCATACTCTCGGCCCTGCTGCTGGGTTTCGCCCTCATCGTGCTGGTGATTGCATGCCTGAACCTCGCCAACATGCTCCTGGCCAAAGGCGCATCCCGCAGCAAGGAGATGGCCATCCGCCTGGCCCTGGGAGGCCAGCGCTGGCAGATCCTACGCCAACTGCTGCTGGAGGGCTTGCTGCTTTCCCTGATGGGGGGCGTGGGAGGCTTCTTTCTGGCCCTGGGCAGCATGAAGGTTCTGGTGGCCTCCATGGCAAGCACCATCCCCATCCGAGGCCTCGCCATGGACCCGGGCCTCGACGGCCGGATATTCGCCGCAACCCTGGCCTTCTGTCTCCTGGCCACCCTGGTGTTCGCCCTGGGGCCCGCCCTCAAGCTCTCCAACCCGGTCCTGGTCGCCGAGTTGAAAAGCCAGTCAGGGGAAGCCGCCGTGGTCCGGCGACGCTTCGGGTGGATGAAGCCCATGAACCTGATCGTCATCGGCCAGGTGGCCCTTTCCCTCGCCATGCTCACGGCGGCGGGACTCTTCTACCGCGGGGCCCGGGGTGCCGCCGCCGCGGATCCGGGATTTCCCCTGGAACGGGGGATCGTGGCAGAACTGGATGCAGGTTTCGCGGGGTACCCCCCGGAACAGGCCCGGCAGGTCTATTCCACCGTTCTGGAACGCCTACGGACCCTGCCGGGGGTGGAGGGCGCAAGCCTTGCCTACACCGTCCCCTTTGGCCTGTTCTCCGATGGACGCACCCTCAAGGACGCGGACGACACCACCGGAACCAAGCCCCTCAGTGTCCGATCGAACCTCATCGCCGAGGACTACTTCAAGACCCTGGGGGTCCCCCTGCTCCGGGGCCGGGAATTCCAGCGCAGCGAGACCTTTTCGGCGGAATCCCCCCACATTGCCATCATCGACCAGGCGCTGTACCAACAGCACGGCGAGTATACCGAGCGCATC
>CAZPUI010001099.1:0-1682 GCA_964589695.1 uncultured Solibacteraceae bacterium
ACGAGGAGCGCTTCACGGAGATCGTGGCGGAAGAAGTGGGGCGGGTGCTACAGTTCATCAAGCAGAAGCACCGGGGAGCGGCCCTGGAGACCTGCGCCTTCCTGGGCCTGCCGGCCCTGGACCTGGACCTGCGGGGGGCCCTGGAACGCCGCCTGCGCCTGAAGGTTCGGCTCCTCATCCACGACCTCGGGGTGGCCCTGGTGGGGATCATGGGCCGGGAGGCCCGGCGCACCCAGACCCTGGGATTGGTGCCCTCGGAGGTGCTGGAGGCCCGGCGCATCCGGTTGCTCCGGGGGGTGACCTGGCTCAGTGCCGCCGCCATGCTGGTCCTGGGGGTGGGGACGACGGTGCTCCTCCGCCGCATCGAGGCGGACAAGCGGCTGGAACTGGAGAAGGCGCGCACCCAACGGGACGTGCGGCGGGGGATGGTGGAGGCCCGGGACCGGGTCCTGAAGGCCCGTCTGGAACTGCTTCGGGTGCGCAAGGCCGAAGGCCGCCAGGCCCTGGCGGTGGCTTCCCTGGACCGCCTGGGAGGCCTGCTCCTGGCGCCCCCTGAGGGGGTGGAGCTGGAGCGGGTGGACATCGAGCAGGAGGGGGGGGATGCCCTGCGCTGGCGCTTCGTGGTGGCGGGGACGGCCCTGAGTCGAGGCCGTTTCAGCGTTGGACCCCTGGCCACCTTCGTGGGAGCCCTCAAGGCCCAGCCCGGGCTGGAATTGGCGCCCCTGCAGGAGGTGAGTGTCTCCGATCGGCAGGTGGAGGGGGGCTCGAAGGAGGGTGAGGCCAAGGCCGTCACCCGCTTCCGGCTTCAGGGGGTGGCCCAGTGAAACATCTCAGGGAGCGCGGGATTCTGGCGGGCCTTCTTCTGATGGGTCCCCTGGTCTATTACCTGACCTACATGGGGCCCGCCCTGGGGCGCATTGCGGACCTCAGGGCCCAGCGCCAGGGGTTGGAAGGGGAGGTTGCCGGTCCCCTGGTCTACGCGGGCTTGTCCGCCGAGGAACGCCAATTCCTGGGGGATGGGGTCGCCCCCTGGCGCAGGCGAATGCCCACCATCGACGGCGATCCGGGGAAGCTGAACCACTACCATCAGGTGGTGAATGATCTGCAGCGAACCTGGCACGAGGCAGGGGTCCAGGTCCTGGGCATCCGTTCCAGCTGGGATATGCTCCGGGGCAGTTACTCCATGCCGGGTCCCTTTCCCCGGGTGGAGCCGACCCTTTCCCCCGCCCCTTCAGGCAAGGTGCGTGGCTGGGTGCTGGAGGCCCGGGTGGACGCGCCCACGGAGCGGCTCTTCCAGGCCCTGTGGGCCCTGGAGCGAACCCAACCCCTCCTGGAGCCCGTGGGGCTGCGCTGGGAATTCGATCCCCACCGGGGCAGGTTCCAGTACCTGACCCTTCGCAACCTTGTCCTGGAACGCTGAAATGTCCTTCGTGGAACGCAACAAGGCCTGGCTCCTGCCGCTCCTGGGCGCAATGCTCGCGGGCGTGGCGTACATGAACTACCGGATGTTCAGCACGCCGGTCCAAGGGGCCGTCCTCCAGGGGCCCGTGCCCTTGACACCGACGCCCCCAACCCCTGCACCCTCGGTAGCCCCGATGCCCACCCCCTTGGCGCCCATGCCTGCTGGACCCGCGGGCCAGGACCTTTGGGCGGACCTGAGGCGCCTGGAGCCCCCGTGGGTG
>CAZPUI010001100.1:0-1675 GCA_964589695.1 uncultured Solibacteraceae bacterium
TCTGGGCGATGCACCAGTCGTTGTAGGCGTATTCCAGGGTCTTGGAGACGCTCTCGGGTTCCCGGTGCCCGGGGATGTAGCCCTGGGCCCGGTAGGCCTCCAGGCCACCCCGGTTCTCCTCGGCGCTGTGGACCATGGCCTCCAGGGCCTTGGGGGCATCGAAGCCCCGGATGCCCTTGGCGTACGCATCCCAGATCACCGGCACCGCGTGGTACCCGATCATGCAGAAGGTTTCGCAGGCGGACAGTTCCCACACGGGGAGGCGACCTCCCTGCTCGTACTGGGCCAGGAAGGTGCGGATGAAATCCTGGGTCCGGGCACGGTCCAGCAGGGTCAGCAGGGGGTGCAAGGCCCGGAAGGTGTCCCAGAGCGAGAACACGGTGTAGTAGGTGAAGTCCTTGGCCACGTGGATCTTCTGATCCCGTCCCCGGTAGCGGCCGTCCACGTCCATGTAGACATTGGGGCTGAGCATGGCGTGGTACAGGGCCGTGTAGAAGATACCCTTGCGGCGTGCATCGGGATCCTCCACCACGATACGGCCCAGCTCCTTGTTCCAGGCCCTTCGGGCCTCGCGCCGGACCTGGTCGAAGTCCCAGCCCTTGGCCTCTGTTCGCAGATTCCGGCGGGCCCCTTCGATGGAGACGGCACTCAGGCCCACCTGCACCTGCACCGTGCCCCCCGCAAGGCCGGGAAGCCGCAGCACCAGTTTGAGGTTCTTCCCTTCCGCGGCGCGGAGCCCAGTCTGGAGCACGTCCTCCACGGCCAGTTGGGCCTCCAGGGGCCTGGAGAACTTCGCCACAAAGAACCAGCGCTTGTCCGAGGCCCAGGCTCGGGCCCGGCGAAATCCCTCCACTTCGGTGGGGCTCACCACCTTCAGTCCGCTCTCCAGGACCGTGTCGCGGTGGGTGAGGTCCAGCAGGATGTGGGCCGCCTGTCCCTGGGGGAAGGTGTAGCGGTGGTGGCCCACCCGTGTGCTGGCGGTGAGTTCAGCCCGAAGGCCACCCGCCATGTCCACCTTGTAGTAGCCCGCCTCGGCGTGCTCACCCTCCTTGGTGAAGGCATTCCCGTACCCCGCGGGGTCGTGGGGCAGGGGGTCTTCCCCCTTGGCGCGGTAGCCGTTCCTGAGTTTGACCGGCCCGGTGGCGGGCAGCAGAAGGATGTCGCCGTAATCGCTGCAGCCCGTCCCGGAAAGGTGGGTGTGGCTGAACCCGTAAATGACCCGGTCCTTATCGTGGTAGCCGCTGCACCCATCCCAGCCCGTGAGTCGCGTGTCCGGCCCCACCTGCACCATCCCAAAGGGCACCTGGGGCCCTGGGAAGGTGTGGGCATGCCCCCCCGTGCCCACCATGGGATCCACGTACCGCGCTAAGGCGAGGTTTTTCTTTACCGGCTGCTGGGCCTCCATCCCAAGCCCCACCAGGTGGAGAACTCCAAGCACGCTCAAGCCAAGCGTCCTTGCCCAATAGAAATTCGCTTGCGAATTTCTATCCATCACACCCTCCGGTCCAGCGCATCCAGCGCAAAGGCGTACGCCCCCAGGGCCACGGCACGGCTGGCACCCAGGCGGGAGATGCCCACCCCGATGCGCTTCATGGGGTCGTAGGGCAGGCGGCGCTGGGAGCCGGGGACCGTGATCTCCACCGTCTGTCCCTTGAGGAAACGCGCCAGGTCGGCC
>CAZPUI010001101.1:0-1671 GCA_964589695.1 uncultured Solibacteraceae bacterium
GCCCATGGCATGCAGGGTCAGGCCATTGGCATTGCAGGCATCCAGGCTGGCCTTGGTGCGCTCGAGGGCCGCCTGGGAGGTCCACCAGTCCTCTTCGCCGAAGTCGTAGATCCACCCCGTGGCGCGGGTCAGGTCCCCCCAGGTGGCGCGGCTGAAGCGCAGGGCCGTGGTGGACGGAGGATCCGGAGTGCCGGACTCCCGCACATTCGCGGCGAAACGGGGATCCAGGGCCTCCAGCAGGTCCAGCCCGACCCGGGGCGCCCGGGAGTGGGACTCACCGGGATAGGTCACCCACCAGGACTTCACGAGGTCGAGGTAGCGCTGGGGGATCTTCGCGTAGTCCACCACCGCGCGGTGATCCGCCACGATGGCCGCGACCCCCACGGAGGGCGTCGTCACACTGCACACCGCGCTCGGGGCGCTGGGGTTCCCCGCGGCATCCACGGCCGCCACGGTGTAGCTGTAGGGGGTGGCTGCACTGAGCCCGCGATCGTCGTAGCTGGTGTCCGTGGGGGTGCCAACCTGGACGCCGTTGCGGAACACACGGTAGCCCGTCACCCCCACGTTGTCCGTGGAGGCGGTCCAGGTGAGGGTCAGGCCCGAGGCCGTCACCGCGCTCGCCGCTAGGTTCGTGGGCACGCTCGGGGCCTCGGTGTCCCTGGGCGCGGTCCCCGCACGCTCGAAGGCGCCGAGGTCCCAGCCTCCGCCCTGGGGACGGACCGCCCCCGCGTGGTCGAGGCGGATATCCAGGCCATACATCGTCTCGAAGGTCTGGTAGAGGGCATGGAGCCGCCCGCGATCCCAGGCCGGCGAATCCGCCTGGAGCGCAAAGTCCGCGCTGCCCACGAAGCGGGGATCCGCCACGAGGTTGCCGTAGGCCAGGGTCGGCAGGGCCGCCTCCATCTGGGCCACGGTGCCCGAGACATTGCCGTAGTCGATGAGGATGCTCCCCGTGGGTTGGTGCAGCAGGTTGTGGGCCAGCAGAAAGGGTCTGGCGGATTCCGGCGTGGAGATGAAGTTCCCGGAAGCGACCTCCGCGAGGATGTTGTTGACCATCTCACCGCCGTTCTTAATGCCCTCCTTGACGCGCACGATCGTGTTGTTGAGGGTGAACATCCGCTCCGCGCCGCGGTTGGCGATGGCAACCCCGCTGGCGAAGCTGGTTTCCGGGTGGTGGATATCGGTGATCAGGTTGCCGATGGCGTACACGAACTGGTCGCCTTCGGTGTCGTAGCTGGCGATATATAGGCCGCACCCCGAATCCTGGATCGTGTTGTGGAGCACCCATACGTGCTGTGGACCGTATTGCGCCACCATTCCTGCACCCAGTTGGCCGTCCTGGTTGGACATTCCGTTGTGGTGGGAGTGGTTCTGGGAGAAGACCAGGTGCTCGGCCCGCTTGGAGGCAAAGGAACTCTGGCGGTTGTGGTGCCCGTGGTTGCGCCCCACGTAGACGTGGTGCAGTTCCGAGCTGGGGTAGCCGTAGCCCCCGATGTTCACCCCGCCCCCGGCGTTGTGGTACAGGTGGTTGTCCAGCACCCAGACGTGGTGGCTGTAGCGCGAGACATGGACTCCGCCCTGGTCGAGGTCGAGGGTGCCCTGGTCCCAGCGCCCTTCGCCGTTATGGATCTCGTTGTGGTAGACCACGATGTGGCTGGCGTAGTCCTCGGC
>CAZPUI010001102.1:0-1670 GCA_964589695.1 uncultured Solibacteraceae bacterium
GGATCTGCTGGAGGGTGGCCGTCTCCGAGATCTGGCTCTGGGAGGGTAGGCCAGATTGATGCGACAGGAGATGTCGCAGGGTCACCGGCTTGCGTTTTGTGAGCTCGGTTTCGGGCATCTTCCAGGCGCGCAGGTAGGTGTTGATGTTCCGGTCAAGGTCGAGATGCCCTTTTTCGACCAGGCGAAGCACCATCGCCGCCGTGACGAGCTTGCTGACGCTGCCTGCTTGGAACCGGGCCCGTTCATCCACCCTGGCTGAGCTCCCTGCTTTTAGAAGGCCGAAGCCCCGCTCCCAGGCGATTTTATTGTCTTCGAGCAGGGCGATGCCCACCCCTGGAACCTTGTAGTGGGCCATCCGCGTGGCCAGGGAAGCCTCCTCACCGGTCTGCCTCGGGATGCTGAAATCCACGACCTGGAGGGCTGGGCCCTCCGGGCTGAAGCGGGGCGGCGCCTGGGCGATCAATGGGGCGACGAGGAGGAAGGAGAAGGCGCGAAGGGACATGTGGACTCCAGGTAAATGTCGTGGAAGGGGATTCAATGGATGGGCGGTTGGTCTTTCAATGCCTTCTCCACGGCCACCTTGAGCCGCTCGCCTCGCAGCGCGCTGCGCCGGTTTTCGAGGATCCGCCCATCCCTCCCGAGGAGGAACGCACGGGGAATGGAACTCACGGAAAGAGCCGTAGGAAGGCTGTGGTTGCGACCCCCCTCGACCCAGGCATGATCCCAAGGCATGGCGTGCTTGTTCCTGAAAGCCATCACGACCTCGGGCTTTTGATCGATGGAGAGGCTGAGGATCGACAAACCACTGCCTTGGTAGGCCTCGTGGAGCTGCTGGAAATGTGGCAGGTCCTTCACGCAAGGGGGACACCAGGTGGCCCAGAAGTCCACGAGTAGAATCCGGCCCTTGAAGCGCTCCAGGGTGAAGGGACGCCCCTCCAGGTCCGTCAGGTTGAACGTTGGGAAGGCCTGCCCGATGTCGAAGGCCTGGGTGGGGTCGTAGTATTTCTGGGCAGTCTTGGTTGGGCCCGAGCCGGGATGCTCTCGGCACAATCGACCGAATACGTCGCGCCAGGTCTCCACGTCGTATTCGCTGGCGGCCTCGAGGGTGCGGAAGTAGAGCGCCATGGCCCGGCACGCAGGGTCGACATGGCGGTCGCTCATGGTCGCCAGGAAGGTTGCCTGCGCCTCCTTGGGGGCTTGGTTGACCACATCCTCCATGCTTCGCGGATTGATGCTCCAGAACGGGCTATCTGCAGGCAGCAGGTCCCTCATCAGGGGCATGATCTTCGGATCCAGGTCGGCGCCCAGGGGGCCCAGGTCCATGTAGCAGGCGGCGAGGAAGGCCCGGGTGGATGGATCTTGTTCGGCGTCGATGGCCTTGCTAAGGATCATCAGGTCGGGTTTCCAGTCGATGGAATTGTCCTTTGCGTGACGCTGGTGGCGGGCTTTACCACCGTGCAGAGCGTCGGCGCCATGTCCGACAAGCCACTGCGCGACGCGCTCGCGCGCGGCGTGATTCCCGGCCCCCGCCTGCTGACGTCGCTCGGGCAGGTGTCAAACCCCAAGATGACCCCCGACGACATTCGCGCCGACATTCGCAAGAAGAAGGCCGACGGCGAGATCGGAAGAGCACACGTCTGAACTCCAGTCACGTGGCCTTATCTCGTATG
>CAZPUI010001103.1:0-1665 GCA_964589695.1 uncultured Solibacteraceae bacterium
CCTGGACGGGATCATGGACGCCTTCGCCCAGTTCGGGAACAAGGTGCCTTTCTATGGTTCGGTCTTCCTGTGTCTCGATGACGCCAACGCCGCTGCCCTGCGACCCCGGCTCAAGCGCCAGGTGCGCACCTACGGCACCAGTCCCCAGGTGGACCTGCGGGCCCTGGACATCCGCCAGGAGGGCTTCCGCACCCATTTCCGGGTCCGGGCCTATGGGGAAGACCTGGGGGCCTTCTCCCTCGGCGTGCCCGGGCACCACATGGTGCTCAATGCCATGGCCGCCGTGGGGGTCGCCCTGGAGCTGGGGATGGAGCGGGAGGACATCCGGGCCTCCCTGGCCGGTTTCACCGGGGCCGACCGTCGCTTCCAGAAGAAGGGTGAGCGCAACGGCATCCTGGTCATCGACGACTATGGCCATCACCCAACGGAGATCGCCACCACCCTGGCGGCCGCCCGCCAGGGCTTCCCTGAGCGGCGCATCGTGGCGGCCTTCCAGCCCCACCGCTACACCCGCACCCAGGCCTTGATGGAGGAATTCGGACGCTGCTTCTACGATGCGGATGCCGTGGTGGTGACGGACATCTACGCCGCCAGCGAGACCCCCATCCCCGGTATCGACGGCCGAACCCTTGCGGACAAGCTCCAGGCCTATGGCCAGCGGGAGGTCCATTACGTGCCCCGCTGGGAGGACCTGCCCCAGGCTTTGGAGGGCCTGACCCGGGCGGGGGATCTGCTCCTGACCTTCGGGGCGGGTACCATCACCCAGGTGGGACCCCAGTTCCTGGCCCTGGGCTCCTGAGCCCTCCGCCATGACCCTCCGCGACCGTCTCGCCGGCTTCCGCCTACCCCATACCCTCAGCCTGGTCTTTCTCCTGCTGGTGGCCGTCCTGGTCCTCTCCTGGTTCATCCCCAGTGGGGAATACCAGCGGGTGGAGCGGGCTGGACGCCTGGTGACGGTGCCGGGCACCTTTCACGAGCTGGAGAAGGTCCGGCTGGGCCTGCAGCACCTGCTCCTGGCCCCCATCAAGGGCTTCCAGCAGGGGGCGGAACTCATCGTCTTCCTCTTCATCGTGGGGGGAGCCTTTCAGGTGCTCAACGAAACAGGGGCTGTGGATGCAGGGATCCGCCGCCTCGCGACCCGCCTGCTGGCTGCCCCCACCCTGGAGGCCCTCTTCATACCCGTCATGATGGTGGTCTTCAGCCTTGCGGGGGCCATCTTCGGCATGTCGGAGGAGGTGATTCCCTTCGTGCTGCTCTTCGTGCCCCTGGCCCGGCGCATGGGCTACGACAGCCTGGTGGGTATCGCCATTCCCTTCCTCGGGTCCGCGGCGGGCTTCGCCGCGGCCTTCTTCAATCCCTTCACCGTGGGCATCGCCCAGCAGTTGGTGGATCTCCCAGCCTTCTCGGGTATGGGCTACAGGATCTTCACCTGGATCCTGGGGACCGCCGTGGTGATCGCCTACGTGGTGCGCTATGCCAACCGGATCCGGAAGGATCCCGAGGCGAGTCCCGTGCGGGACCTGGACCTCCAGGCGGAAGCCGACACTTCCCGGGAGGAGTCCGCGTTCCTGGGGCCGCGTCCGATGCTGGTTCTGGGGCTCTTCGGCCTCACCATGGTGGGGCTTTTGTGGGGGATCCTGAAGTACCAGGGGTTCTTCCCGGAGG
>CAZPUI010001104.1:0-1662 GCA_964589695.1 uncultured Solibacteraceae bacterium
CCCTCGTCACCGCCGGAGCCCATGGCGCCGTGGCCACCCATCGGAGCGCCCAGCAGGCCGCCCGGGAGAAGGGCTACACCGGGGACCCCTGCCCCGAATGCGGCCACCTCACCCTGGTGCGCAATGGCGCCTGCCTGAAGTGCCAGACCTGCGGGGCCACCACGGGCTGCAGCTAGTTCCAGAATCCGCGTCGCGGATTCTGGAAAGGGTTCGGCCCTCGGCGTGCCGAGGGCCGAAGGGACATGGACGAATCCGCTAGAACCGGTAGCCGACCTTCGCCAGCACGGCGCGGTCGGGGCCGCCGGGGGTGGAGGGCACGATTCGGCGAATGTATTCGGGGTACTCCCAGGTGGTGTTGAAGGCGTTCCGCACGCCCACCTGGGCCCAGAGGCCCTTGGCGCCGCCCCAGGTCAGGTTCAGGTGGGCCTGGTTGTAACTGGCGATGGTGTTGGGCGCTAAGGTGTTGAGGGTGCCTTCCTTGGATCCCACCATCTGGTAGTAGGCCGACAGGCTCCAGTTCTCGAGGAACGTGTAGGTGAGGCCCGCATTCCCCGTGGTCTTGGGGATGTACATGATGTCCTTGTCCGTGGCCTTCTCCTTGCCCTTGTGGATGTAGCTCAGGTTCACGAAATACTTCAGGGTCTTGCCGACGGAACCCTTGACTTCCGCCTCCAGGCCCTCGATCTTCTGCCCCGCAGAATTGCCGTACTGGGGCGTATTCCTGGTGTTGCCCATTTGGCCAGGAAGCAGGGTCTTGGACCGGGTGATCAAATCGTCCGTGCTGTTGGAGAAAACGTTGATGCGCAGGCTGTGGGCGGGGGTGATGAACCAGTCCATGCCCAATTCCAGGGACTTGATCTTTTCGGGCTGAAGGTTGGCATCGCCGAACAACACATTCACGGTGGAGACATATTTTTCAAAGAAACTGGGGTTCCGGAAGGCCTCGCCATACAGGAGCTTGAAGCTCAGGGCCTCCGTGGCGTTCAGGACCAGACCCGCGCTGGGAGTCGTCTTGTTGCCGTACACATCGTTGTTGCTGAAGCGCACCCCCAGCACCCCACCCAGGATGCGCCCCAGACGGCCATCCACCTGGACATAGCCACCGCTGTCCGTGCCCTCCCGGGTTCCGAACCAGGCGCTGGTCTTCATGGGGGAGGGCTGGCCCGTGGGGACGCTGTACCAGATGTAGTCGCTGGAATACTGCCGTTCGTAGAAGAGTCCTGCGATGACCCGAAGGTCGGCCACGGGAGTCCACGTGAGCTGGAGGTCGGACCCCAGCTTGTCCCCCCGGACCCGCTGGCGCTCGGGACCACCGACCCCGGCGGTGTACTGGGCGAAGGCGGGGGGATACCAGAAGATGTCCTCCCGCTTGGCCAGGTTGTCGAAATAGCCCAGGAACCCAAGGCTGAGGGTCTTGGAGAGTTCCCACTCCTTGGCCAGGTCCACCATGAAGCCGCTGTTATCCCGAACCCCGGTGGAAATGAGGGTGGGAATGAGGCCGAACTTGTCCTTGGCCTGATGCCAGTAGTTGGCGTTGACCTTGTAGCCCTTGTAGCTGGTGGTCAGGAAGCCGGTGGAGACGTTGTTCCGGTAGTCCAGGGTCCCGGCGCGGCCGTTCTCATCCTTGACCACCTTATAGCGATAGCCCGTGCTGCCCGTGTA
>CAZPUI010001105.1:0-1659 GCA_964589695.1 uncultured Solibacteraceae bacterium
GATGAGGCCCAGCCCTGCACCACCCCTGCCTTGCACGTAGAGTTCGGTGGGTAACACCGAACCCTGGCGATGGATGGCTGGATCGGGGGTCGCGATTTCCAGGTCCTCCACCAGCATGCGCAAGGCCAGGCTCAGCGTGTCGCGTTCGATCCAGAGGTGGATGCCGCCGTCCTTGCTCGCCAGGGAGGCTCCGGAACAGAGGTTGAGGATGACGTGGCGGAGGGGTTCCCGCGTCGCCAGGACCTCCGGGACATCCTGGGCCTCCGGCCAGTCGATGGCTCCGGGGCGGCCCGTCCCCATGGCCTCCACCACCGGTCGAATTTCCTGGAGCAGGGCGTTAAGGTCCAGGGGCAGGGGAGGCCCAAGCTCCGGAGAACGGTCTGGACGGGCGAGTTCCGTCAGGTCCCGGAGCAGTTCCGCCATGCGCTTGGCTTGCACCAGGCCTTCCAGCAGCAGGGGGTTGGGATCGCTGCCGCGGGGCTCCGGTGCGTGGCTCAAGTGCCCCAGGGTGCCCATGAGACGGGCGAACAGCCGACGCAACTCCTCCATGGCGAAGCCCAGGAAGTCCATGCGGAACCCGTGGCCTGCGCTAAGGGCGAGGTTTTCCCGCCGCAGGGCTTCGAACCGCTCCTCCATGGTTTTTTGGTCCTGTACGAGGTCCTCCCTGCGTTGCTGGAGGTCGCGCAGGGACCAGGCCTGATACAGGCTCTGGCCGAACAGGTGTTCCAAGACTTCCAGGGTGTCCAGAATGGCTTCGCTGGGCGGGGCCTGGGAGGCCAGTTGGAAGAGACCGAAACCCACCAGGAGGCCCTGGTGCTCGAAGGGGACGAACCAGAGCGTGGGGTCCAGGTCCCTCAGGGCCGGTTGGAGGTGGCGGGGCAGGGCGGCCCGATCCACCCACTGGCACTGGCCTGTGAAGATGGGAAGGCCGGGAAAGGGGTTGGGGGCCATCAGTTCCAGGGGGGGATTCTGGTTCCGGTTCACCCGATGGCTGGCCTTGGGCTCGAAGACCTCCCGTCCCAAGGTCCAAAGGATGCAGGCTTGGGAGCCCAGCAGGGTACTCAGGAGGTCCCTGGCCAGGGCGGCGATGGGTTCCATCCGGGAGGTGGCGCTGAGGACACCCGAGGCTTGTCGAATGAGATCCACATGCCGGGTCTGGATGGACATCCTGGCTTGCAACTCCTGGACCTGAGCCATGAGGGCACTGGCGCGATCCTCGGATTTGAGTACCTCCGACCAGGCTGCCAGGAGGGCCTCGAGGTCCATCGCCCCCTGGAGCTCGGGGCCTTCCGGTGGTGGATCCTGGGGGGCGATATCCCTGGTGGTCATGGGGAATGACCCCTAGACAATTTTGACGGTCAGGGTGAGGGTGGACCCCATCCCAAGACCTTCGCTGGTCAGGGCGATGGTCCCGCCCATGAGCTCCATGAGGTGCTTGCAGATCACCAGACCCAGGCCCGTGCCTCCGAACTGCCTCGCATGTCCTCCTTCGGCCTGGACGAACTTCTGGAAGAGGGTGGGCAGGGTCTCGGCGGCGATACCGATGCCCGTGTCGGTGACGATGATGGCGATCTGGCCGAAACCCCGCTCCACCGAGACCCGAACGCTCCCTTCCGGGGTGAACTTGAGGGCATTGGAGAGGGTGTTGAGGAGCACCTG
>CAZPUI010001106.1:0-1652 GCA_964589695.1 uncultured Solibacteraceae bacterium
TGTCCACCTCGTCCTCATAGAAATCGGCAACCTTGGACAGCATGGCGTCCAGGGCACCGGTGGCTTCACCCACATTCACCATCTGGACCACCATGGGCGGGAAGGCCTTGGTCTCTGCCAGGGGGGCGGCGATGTTGCGACCCTGCTCCACCGCTTCCTTGGCCTTCAGGATGGCGTTCTGGAGCACCATGTTGCCCGCGGTGCGGGCAGTAATTTCCATGCCCTCCAGAATTGGAACGCCGGAGGTTGTGAGGGTGCCGAGGGTGCGGCAGAACCTTGCCACGCCCACCTTCAGCAGAATGTCGCCGATGATGGGAATCTTCAGGAAGAGCTTGTCCATGGCCAGGTGCCCCGCCTGGGTCTTGTAGTACTGACGGAGCCCCACCCAAGTCATGGCGATGAAGGCGAAAACGACGTAGCTGTAGTTGATCAGGATCCCCGACAACGCCATGCAGACCAGGGTAGGGGCCGGCAGCTTTTCGCCCATGCCCTCATACATCTGGGAGAACACGGGGATCACCTTCACCATGATGACGTAGACCACGATGGCGGCGATGGAGATCACGGCGATGGGATAGGTCATGGCGCCCTTGACCTTGGAGGTCAGCTTCACGGCCTTTTCGATGTAGCCCGAAAGGCGCTGGAGGATGACATCCAGGATGCCGCCCACCTCACCGGCCCCCACCATGTTGACGTAGAGATCACTGAAGACCTTGGGGTGCTTGGACAGGGCGGTCTGCAGGGTGGCGCCCTCCTCCACGTCCTTCCGGATGGCGTCGATGATCTTTTGGAAGGTCTTGTTCAGCTGCTGGGCCCCCAGGATCTCCAGGCACTGCACCAGGGGCAGGCCGGCATCGATCATCACGCTGAACTGCCGGGTGAAGATGGCCAACTCCTTCGCCGACACACTGCCAGCCGTCTTGACCGAGCTGGCTTGGGCCTTGATCGAAATGACCTCAATGCCGTTGCGGGTGAGGGTGGCCACGGCGGTATCACGGGTATCCCCCACGATGCTTCCGCTTTGGATCTCCCCCAGCCGGTTTTTCCCTTTCCATTCAAAGGCGGGCATGCGGACCTCTCAGCGCGTGTGTTGTGCAGACTGCAATCAGGATAGGCACCAAAGCCTGGGATGGGAAGTCAACTGTACTTGATGTTCGGGTTGCGCCCACCCAGCACCGAGGCACTGGCAGGCTTCCCATGGGGAGCGACGTTCGTTACCTGCCCGGAGGTCCCCACCCCACGGTTGATGAGCTCCCTCAACTCGTCCATGTTGCTGGAATAGGTCATGGCGACATCCTGGGCGATTTCCCCCCTCAGCACCAGCTCGGAAAGGCTCTGGTTGAAGGTCTGCATGCCGAACTTGAGCTGTCCCACTTGCATGGCGCTGTAGAGCTGATGGATCTTGTCCTCTCGGATAAGGTTGCGGATGGCCGAATTGGGGACCATCACCTCCAGGGCCAGGGCCCGCACCTTGCCGGACGCTTTGGGAACGAGGGACTGGCCGACCACCCCCTCCAGGACGAGGGAGAGCTGAGCCCGCACCTGGGGCTGCGGATGGGCGGGGAATACATCCCCGCTGCGGGTGATGGTCGGCACGCACAGGTGGGGGTGGAGGTGGCCGGAGGCCCGGGGGACGGTTCCGGCCCTGTGCG
>CAZPUI010001107.1:0-1648 GCA_964589695.1 uncultured Solibacteraceae bacterium
CCGCTTCCGTGTCCTTCACCAGTTTGGTTGCCTCATCGGGGGTCATGCGGGTCTTCTTGCCCTTGAGCACATCCTCCAAGGCCTTGGTGAAGGCTGCCTGGTCCACTTCCACCCCCAGTTTCTTCAGACGCTGGGCGGCATCCATGCCCAGGGCGTACCCCAGCTTGGGATCGGCCTTGGGGGCGGCGGGCGTGGCCTTGGGGGTTTTGGCCTTGGGGGCCTGGGCACCCAGGGCAAGACCCAGGGAAAGGGTCAGGGCGAGTCCGGTGATGCATCGGTTCATGAGGTTCTCCAAGATGAGCTTCGATCATAGCGGGCCTCGGCCCCATGCTAGGATCCATCCCTTCGGAGCCCGAAACGTCCCATGTCCCATGACTTCGCCGCCTTTGGTGCCTACCGCCTGCTGGAACGCCTCGGCGAGGGGGCTTCGGGCGAGGTTTGGAAGGCCCTGGACCTGCGGCTCGAGCGCAGGGTGGCTTTGAAAATCCTGAAGCACACGGACGAGGTCCGCCACCGGGCCCTGCTGGCGGAGGCCAAGCTGGCCTCCCAGCTGAATCATCCAAACATCGCCACCATCTTCGAAGCCGGGGAAGTGGAGGGTACGCCCTTCATCGCCATGGGGCTGGTGGAGGGGAGCCCGCTGCACCAGAATCCTCCCACCACACCTTCTGCGGACTGGCTGCGCGCCATCGCCCTCCAGGCGGCCTCGGCCCTCCACTGCGCCAACCAGGGGGGCATCATCCACCGGGATGTGAAACCCGAGAACATGGTGCTCAGGCCCGATGGCACCCTGAAGGTCCTGGATTTCGGCATCGCCCGGGCCCAACGGGAAACGGGACCCTCCACCGCGGAGGCCACCCTGGTGGAGGTCACCCGCACGGGCCATGCCCAGGGCACCCCGGCCTTCATGAGCCCCGAACAGGTGCATGGCCAACCGCTTGCTCCAGCCTCAGACCAGTTCAGCCTGGGGGTCACCCTCTATGTCCTGGCCTCGGGCCATCATCCCTTCAAGCGTCCTGAGCTGCTGGACACCCTCTTTGCGGTGGCGAAGGAATCGGCCCCCTCCCTTGCCAAGCTTCGACCGGACCTGCCCCCCTACCTGGTGGGGTGCGTGGAACGCATGATGGCCAAGGAAACCTCCCGGCGCTTTCCTTCCATGGCCGAGGTCATCCTGGCCTTCCAGAATGAGGCTCCCACGGAGGTCCTCCCGGTGCGGCGCCCCCCCCGCAAACCCTGGCGCCTTCTTGCCACGGCGACCCTCATAGCCCTGGGTGGGGTGGGCTACCTGGGGTACCGGCTGCGCTCGAACCCCAGCCCTCCCTCCCGCCCGGTGGTGGCCATCCCGCCCCTTGCGCAGCCGGGGGGCGACGCCTCCCCGGGCCGGCCGGGCACGACGCGGGCGGACGCCATTGCACGGCCCCCGGCGCGGGTGCCGGCCGGAGCCGGATAAGGCGGGGGGCGCGCACGGGAGTCCCGGCCGCACCGTGTTTCCCGCGTTGTGAGCACGTGAATTGACCGCTCGGGTTTGACACGTGATCTGGCCGCATGAGGCACAGGGGGTGGGGGTGAGGCCGGGGCGCCGGTGCGGCGACGGGCTTGCGGCTTGACAGCATCCGGCCGCGGTGATAAACAGGAAACTCAGTTTCCT
>CAZPUI010001108.1:0-1642 GCA_964589695.1 uncultured Solibacteraceae bacterium
CACGCCACCTGGAGGGCCGAGTTCTCCCCGCGCCCGGAGGGTCCGGACCTCAAGAACCGTACGATCGAGTATCCCCTGGCGGTTCCCGGATTCCCGCGCTTCACCCTCCGTTTCAGCCCCGCGGATCCCACCCTGGGCCTACGCACCCTGAGCCTGGTGGATCCGTCGGGACGCACCCGGGTCATCCAGAACGGGCTGCGGGAACCCCTGGGGCACCACACGGGGTTTCCCTCGCCCATCCTGGCCCTACCCATGTCCATGGCCCCGGGCCCCCGCGCCAGGGCCATGATGCTGGTGTGGAACCGGAGCGACATCGACCCCTGCCCCGGCACCACCCTGCTCGTACTCTTCGACCCTCAGAGCCGGGACTTCGCATTTCTCCGGGGGCAAGGTTTCCTGAATGCGAACCGCATCGCGTTCGTCAACGGGAGCTGGAAGGTCACCTGGGGCCTGAGCATCCAGTTCGCACGGTTCCAAAGGGACGACAAGGGCCGATTCGGCCTGCGGGAGACCATCTCCACCTGTCGGGTGGTGTACTTCGCCCTGGGGGCCCAGGGATGGCTCCAGGCGGAAGGCCCCGCAACCTACCGCCTTGAGGGTGATCCCCGCACCGCCCCCACACCGGGGGAGGCCATTGACCGCGGGCTCCAGGAGATATCCTGGCGGGTGGAGGCCGCTGATGCCCATGGGGGCTGGTGTGTGGCCAACCAGGACTGGCCCGAATGGAGGTCGCACCCCGACCCCTTCGACGAACCTCCCACCCGGGGCCTGCGCCGGTACTTCCGTTGGGGCTCCCCCATCTGGCGGCTGGAACGGGGCGAGCGCCAGGGTTCAGTGCTCAGCCCAACCCAGGCCGCCCACCTGGTCACCCGGGAAGGCTGGGACCTGGTCCTGGGGGATGAACCCACCAACCACCTCTATGCCAGTGTTCTGATCAAGGCCCCGAAGCCCGCGACATCTTCGAAGCATTGAGTCATGGGAGCCCCCATGGACATCACCACCACCTTGGAGGCCACCACCCCTGCCGACTGGCGGACCTGGCTGGAGGCGCACCACGCCTCCGCCCGGGAGGTCTGGCTGGTCTTCTACAAGAAGCACACGGGGGTGGCCTCGGTGACTTATGCGGAGGCGCTGGAAGAAGCCCTCTGCTTCGGCTGGATCGATGGGATCCGGAAGCGGGTGGACGAGGCGCGGTTCGCCCAGCGCTTCACCCCCCGCCGGGCCGGGAGCGCGTGGTCAGACGTGAACCTGGCCCTGGTGGCGAGGTTGGAGCAGGAAGGACGGATGACGGCAGCGGGTCGGGGGGCCCTGCCGGCCAAGGACACCCCCCGACCGGAGCCCGCCCCGACAGACGCGGTGGAGACCGCCCTCCAGGCCGATCCCCAGACCTGGGCCGCCTACCAGGCCCTGCCCCCCTCCCACCGTCGCCGCTACCTCGGCTGGATCGGCGACGCCAAGCGGGAGGAGACCCGGCAGAAGCGGCTCTCGGAAGCCCTTCAGTTGCTGAAGGAAGGGAAGCGGCTGGGGATCGGACCGGGAGAGGTGCGGAAGTAGGTCAATAATCGCTGCGCGATTTTTGAATGGGGGAGGACCCTCGGGATCGATTGGGAACCCAAAACCCGCCCTCAAAGGTCGGAAGGGC
>CAZPUI010001109.1:0-1638 GCA_964589695.1 uncultured Solibacteraceae bacterium
CTGTTGCCCCGGGATGGGGATTTCAGTTCCGATGCCCTCCTGGGCCGCTTCCTGGAATATGCGGAGGCCAAGGGCCTCACCCTCTATCCCGCCCAGGAAGAGGCCATCCTGGAGCTCTTCGAGGGGAAGAACGTCATCCTCAACACCCCCACGGGGTCGGGCAAGTCCCTGGTGGCCTCGGCCCTGCACTTCCGTTCCCTGGCCGTGGGCCGCCGTTCCGTCTACACCTGTCCCATCAAGGCCCTGGTGAATGAGAAGTGGATGGCCCTCTGCCGGGAGTTCGGTCCCCAGAACGTGGGTCTGTCCACGGGGGACGCCACGGTGAATCGGGATGCGCCCATCCTTTGCTGTACCGCCGAGATCCTGGCGAACATGGCCCTTTCCGAGGGGGCGGAGGCCCCGGCGCAGGATGTGGTCATGGACGAATTCCATTACTACTCCGACCGGGAACGTGGGGTGGCCTGGCAGGTGCCCCTGCTGGTGCTGGAAAAGACCCGTTTCCTCCTCATGAGCGCCACCCTGGGCGATACCTCGTTCTTCGAAACGGAACTCACCGGTTTGAACGGCCGTCCCACGGTGACGGTGAAGTCCACGGATCGACCCGTGCCCCTGGCCTTCAGCTACGCCGAGTCCCCCCTGCCCCTCACCCTGGAAAAGCTGGTGACGGAAGGGAAGGCCCCGGTCTACGTGGTCCATTTCACCCAGGCCGACGCCGCCACCAGCGCCCAGAACTTCACCAGCCTCAATGTGTGCACCCGGGAGGAGAAGGCTGCCCTGGCTGCGGAGATCGACACCTTCAAGTTCAGCAGTCCCTATGGACCCGACCTCAAGCGCTGGCTGCGACAGGGCATTGGCCTGCACCATGCGGGGCTGCTGCCCAAATACCGGATCCTGGTGGAGCGCTTGGCCCAGAAGGGTCTCCTCAAGGTCATTTGCGGCACCGACACCCTGGGGGTGGGCATCAACGTGCCCATTCGTACCGTGCTCTTCACCAAACTCTGCAAGTACAACGGTGAAAAGACGGCGGTGCTCAGTGCCCGGGACTTCCACCAGATCGCGGGAAGGGCGGGTCGCAAGGGCTTCGACGACCTGGGCTGGGTGGTGGCCCAGGCCCCGGAACATGTCATCGAGAACGCCAAACTGGCCCAGAAGGCGGGCAAAAAATTCGTCAAGCGGCAGCCGCCGGAGCGGGGCTACGCCCACTGGGACGAGCAGACCTTCCTGCGCCTGGTCCAGGCCCAGCCCGAGCGCCTGGGCAGCCGCTTCCAGGTCTCCCACGGCATGCTCCTGAATGTCCTGAGTCGACCCACGGATGGCTGTGCGGCCATGCGCCAGCTCATCCGCGACTGCCACGACTCCGAGCGCCAGAAGGCCGCCCATGCCCGCCGGGGCTGGCAACTCTTCAAGGCCCTGGTGGCCCGGCGCATCGTGGAATTCGTAGCGCCGGATGACCGAGGGCGGAAGGTCCGGGTGAACGTGGAGCTCCAGGATGACTTCAGCATGGACCAGACCCTGAGCCTGTATCTGCTGGACACCCTCAAGCTCCTGGACGCCGAGTCCCCGGAGTACGCGCTGAATGTGCTCACGCTGGTGGAGAGCATCCTGGAGGACCCGGACCTCATCCTGCGCAAGCAGCTG
>CAZPUI010001110.1:0-1635 GCA_964589695.1 uncultured Solibacteraceae bacterium
CCCCATGGCCTGGGCGGCGTCCTCGATGACCCAGAGCCCATGCTTTTCGGCGATCTGCCAGATCCTGTCCATATCGCAGGGCAGGCCGGTGAGGTGCACGGGGATGATCCCTTTGGTGCGGGGCGTGATGGCGGCCTCGAGCTTCTCCGGGTCGAGGTTCATGGTCTTCCGATCGATGTCCACGAGCACCGGGATGCCCCCCTGGAGGACGATGGTGCTGAGGGTGGACACCCAGGTGAGCCCGGTGGTGATGACCTCATCCCCCGGCTGTAGCCCCAGGAGTTGGAGCGTGAATTCCTGGGCCGTGGTGGCGCTGTTCATCACCGCCACATGGGGCACCTGGTTGTAGGCCGCCAGTTCCGCCTCGAACCGCGCCGCCTTCGGCCCCGTGGTGATCCAGCCCGAGTGGATGGAGTCGATGATCTCGTCGATCTCCTCCTGGCCCACCATGGGGCGGGAGAAGGGCAGGAAGGACTCGCGGCGGGAGTAGGTCATGGGAGGTCCTGGAAGGTGCGGGGCAGCCCCGCGAATTCCAGGATACCGGGCCTACTTCGGCCAGAACCCCGCGAAGCAGCCCGCCATCACGGAGGCATAGACCACCCCGTCGAAGAGGTTCTTCCAGGTCACGCTGCCCGTCTTGCCCCCCCAGATCCATTCATGGAGGGCCTGGCCCAGGTGGGGCAGCAGGGTCACAACGTAGGTGAAGCGGAAGACCTCGTGGCCCGAAGCCGTTCTGGGCAGCAGGTGGCCCACAACGTACGCCGCCAGGAAGGCGATGAGGAGTAGGTAGATCAACCAACCCACCAAGGCCTTGCCCATGCCTGGGGTGCCCTTGGGCAGGACGGTGATCCAGGCCACGGGGCCTTCGGCATACTTGGCCTGGGCGGCGGGTTCGTTCATCTCCTTCATGCTTCCGCAGTGGGGAATGACATAGGTGCCCGGCATGAGGCTCTGGCGACCCAGCACGGCCCGGGCAGCCTCCTCGTCCGGAAGCCCCTTGTAGTCCGAAGCATGGTGCTTGAACACCATGTGGAGGATGGTGCTGGCCAGGAAGGCCAACACGCCGGACATGGCGATGGGAAGCCAGAACGTGGCAAGGGTGGTCATGGGGCCTCCAACGGAAAATTGTCTTTAGATGCTTTCGGCCCCAGGTCCGTTAACCCTTCAATTTGGAGGCAACGTCCCCCAGGCTCCATTCCTCCTGCGTTCCATCCCCCAGGTTTTTCGCGGTCACGACGCCCTTCTCCAGTTCCCCGTCCCCCAGGATCAGGGCCCGCGTGAAACCCTGGCGGTTGGCGGTCTGGAGGGCCTTCTTCAAGGCCAGGCCCCGGGTCTCCAGCTGGAGGTCGACGCCCGCGGCCCACAGCTCCTTGGCCAGGACCAGGGCCCGGGCTGCCGCGGCGCTCCCCATGGGGATGAGGAGGGCAGGGCGCGGCTGGGGGGCGTCCCCATGGAGGGTCTGCATGAGCATGGCCAGGCGGTCCAGCCCGATGGCGTAGCCGAAGCCCGCCACCTCGGGGCCTCCCAGCTGCTTGGACAGGCCATCGTAGCGGCCGCCCCCGAGGAGGGCGCTCTGGGCCCCCAGGTCGCTGGAGAGCACTTCGAAGGCCGTGCGGGTGTAGTAGTCCAGGCCGC
>CAZPUI010001111.1:0-1631 GCA_964589695.1 uncultured Solibacteraceae bacterium
GGGGGGAGGGAGTCAACGGGCACGCCCTGGGCCCGGGCCGTACCCAGGTGGAGGGCCGGCTGCACCATCTGGGCCATGGTCATGCCCTGGGTGGCCAGGTAGGCATTCACCCGCAGGCGCAGGCCTTCGGGACTTCGTTCCAGTTGGACCGCGGTCTCCCCCTTCTTCCAACGGGCTTCGGCCTCCTCAGGGGCCAGGGGCAGCACCTTCACGGCCATGGCGCGGAGGGACTCCGCCATGCGGACTTCGTCGGCGCGGCCTCCCGGATCCACCCACACCAGGGTGGGACTGGGGGTGGCGCCCTGACGGAAGATCAGGCCAAAGGCGAAGAGCATGGCCACGGGGAAGGCGAAGGTCCAGAAGAGGGCCAGTTTCTCCCGCAGGTAGAGCTTCCAGTTGAGGAGGAACTGTCGGAGCAGCATGGTCATGATCTCAGTCCCTCAGACTGCGGCCGGTGAGGTGGAGGAAGACATCCTCCAAGGTGGCCCGGCGGACATGGACCTGCTGGTAGGGCACGCCATGGGCCTCCGCCGCATCCAGAAGCTGGGGCAGGAGCCCCTTGGGATTCTGGGTGGGCAGCTCCCACAGACCCGGCCGGCACTCCACGGCGAAGCCGGTGGCTTCGGCAAAGGGGGTGCAGCAGGGGGTCTCTCCCTCGAAGGTGAATTCCACGACGCTGGGGACCTCCAGCTCCTGGATGAGGGTCCGGGGCGCCCCCTGGCGCAGGATCCTGCCGTGGTCCATGATGGCCAGCCGGTCGCAGAGGGTCTCCGCCTCTTCCATGTAGTGGGTGGTGAGCACGACGGTGCGGCCCTCCCCCTTCATGGCCCGGATGATGTCCCACAGGGCGCGGCGGGCCTGGGGATCCAGTCCCGTGGTGGGCTCGTCCAGGAACACCAGCTCCGGGTCGTTCACCAGGGCCAGGGCCAGGGCCAGGCGCTGCTGTTGGCCGCCGGAAAGGGTGTTCACCAGGGCATTCGTCTTCTCCGTGAGCCCCACCAAGGTCAGGAGTTCTGCGGCGGGGCGGCAGCGGGGGTAGTAGGCCCCGAAGACCTCCAGCACCTCCCGGGCCGTGATCTTCTGGAACAGGCTGGTGGTCTGGAGCTGGACCCCAATGCGACTGCGGAGCTCCCGCCCCTGGAGCCCCAGGACCTCGAGGGTCCCTTCGTCCGCCGTGTTCAACCCCTCCAGGATCTCCAGGGTGGTGGTCTTCCCGGCCCCATTGGGACCCAGGAGCCCGAAGACCTCCCCCCGGAACACCTCCAGATCGATGCCATCCACCGCCAGCGTGTCCGGGTAGCGTTTCCGCAGCCCCCGCACCCGAATCGCCACTTCAACCATGGTTGCCCCTTCTTTTCCAGACCCCATGCCCCGAAGGGGCATCAAGGTCATGAACGTGCCCGCACCCACTCACATGCACCAGCACCGTCCGGCACGTTCATGAGAGCGGCACCACGCACACATCCACCCCCATCTTCTCGATCTCGCTGAGCATCCCCTCGGGGGCCCCCCCGTCCGTACCCAGCACACCGAGCTCCGGAAGGGCCCGGACCCCCCTCATGGCGCGGGTCCCCACGCTGCGGGGAGCCATGCGGGCAGTGGCCCGGCGGGCGACGGCGCACCGAGCCCCC
>CAZPUI010001112.1:0-1628 GCA_964589695.1 uncultured Solibacteraceae bacterium
GGCCGGGGACTTTGTTCCAAATTTTTATTTTCACAACACCCGGGCCTCTATCATTAGTGGTTGTTAAATGACAATGTCAACCAAGCATGCTTACAACGCTGTCGTGCGCAACACAGTTCGCCGATCTCGCCAGCGGGCTGCTTACGATTTCAAGACTGTGCACGGCGTGTTCAACGCTGCGTCCATACTTCACGTCGCATTCCTCCCGGCGGATCCGGCTGATGACCCGACCCATGGGCCCAGCCACCTTGGCCTGCACCGGCTCCCCCACCATCCAGCGCCGCAGATCCTCCTCCAGGAGGAAGGCATTGGGGTAGCGCTTGGGGGCATCGAATTCCAGGCACTTGAAGACCACGGATTCCAGATCCCGGGACACATTCGGGTTCCTGCGAAGCCGCCCCACATCCTCGGCATGGGCCTCCATCAGTTCATGCAGGTTCTTCACATCCCTGGGTGGGATGCCGGTAAGGGCGGAGTAGAGGGTGGCCCCCAAGGCATAGACATCCGCGGTGGGGCCGATGGCCTCGCCCCTGGCCTGTTCCGGCGCCATGTAGGCGGGGGTTCCCACCAGGCCCCAGGACATGTTGAGGTCCTGGTTGGACAGATCCCGGGCGAGCCCGAAATCCAGAATGTACGGCTTGTAGTGCCCCTCGTCCTGGGGCTCCAGGAGAATGTTGCCCGGCTTGATGTCCCGATGAATGAGCCCCTGGCAATGGGCGGCGTGAACCGCCGCCGCCACCTGGGCCATGATGCGGACAATTTCGGGCGCCTCCAGTGCCGTACGGAGCCGAGCCAGTGTCTCCCCCTCTATGTACTGCATGGCGATGTAGGGCTGATCCCCGAAGGTCCCCACCTCGTAGACCTTGCAGACATTGGGGTGCTCCACCCGGGCCTGGATCTGCGCCTCCCGCAGGAAGTGCATCATCTGGAGCGGATCATCCCGGAGCAGGATCTTGAGGGCCACCACCCGGCGCAGCATGGGATCCCAGGCCCGGTGAACTTTGCCCATGCCCCCTCGGCCGATCTCCTCCCCTAGGATGAAGCGGTCCAGGCGCACACGGTCTGCGCCCGTGGCCCAGGTGGGCGTCTGCACGGGGGGCGGAGGGGTGGGAGTGGAGTCGAAGGTCATGACGGGGACCTGCTCATATTAGGATCCCGAGGCCCGGGAAACCTCAGAAATTGCTGGCACGCCTCCTGCTATGACCCAGTCGGAGGTCGTCCATGGATCCTGCCTACTATGTGGCCGCCGGCAGTCTGAAGGCGCGGTCCCTCCAACTGGAGGTGCTGTCCAACAACCTGGCCAATGCCAGCACCGTGGGTTTCAAGGGTGAGCGCACCTTCTTCGCCATCTTCAACAAGGCTCAGCGGGAGGGTCGGGGCCTCCCCCTGACCCCGTATGTGAACGATGGCACCGTGCTGGCCCAGCGGGGGCTGGACCTGAGCCAGGGGTCCCTGATGCCCACGGGCAGGCCCCTGGACATGGCCCTGGAAGGGGAAGGCTTCTTCGCCCTCCAGGGTCCCAATGGGGTCAGGGTCACCCGGGACGGGCGCTTCCAGCTTGGTCAAGGGGGACAGATCGAATCCATGGACGGTTGGCCCTTGCTGGGCAAAAACGGCCAACCCATTCG
>CAZPUI010001113.1:0-1626 GCA_964589695.1 uncultured Solibacteraceae bacterium
CCACTTGGACCAGGTCCTTCGGCAGGCGGAGGAGGGTTCACGCCTGGGCGATCTCGCGGCGAGCCTGGCCTGCCACCTGGAAGTGGAGCCGCAGGAGGCCCAGTCCTTCCTTGACCAGATCATCGATGCCCAGGTGCTTTGCAGCGACCTTCAGCCACCGCTGACCAGTCCGGATCCCATGGGTCATGTGGTCGCCAGCCTTCAGGCCCATCCGGCCACGGCGCCCAGGGCCGATGCCCTCATCGCACTGGCTGCGACGTTGAAAACCCTCCAGGGTGCGACCCTCGGTGCCCACCCCGAGGGCTATGGCAGCCTGGCGGCGCCCTTGGTCGACTTGGGGGTACCCACCGATGCCCGGGATGTCCTCCAGGTGGACCTTTTCCGTCCGGCTTCCGATTTGGCCCTGCCACCCCTGGTTCGTCGGGCCTTTGAGGAGGGGGCTGAAACGCTCCGCCGGCTGACCCCGGCACCCTCTGAAGGCCCCTTGGATCGGTTCCGGGGGGCTTTCCAGGAAAGGTACGGCCTGCGGTGGGTGCCCTTGCTGGATGTCCTGGATGAGGAGAGCGGCCTCGGGTTCGATGGGGGAGCACCCCTGGATTCCCCGTTGCTGGAAGGCCTCTCTTTTAGTCGCACACCGCCCCCTCGCCAGCTTTCCCGCCGGGACCTGTTTCTCCTGAAGCAACTCCCGCGATGGCAGGGAGCGCTCACCTGGGAATTGGAGGACGCCGATGTGGAGGCTCTCGCCAATCCGGAGCCCCAGCCCTTTGCCCATTCGTTCGCCGCGTTGACCAGCCTTGAGGCTGCCAGCCCCGCCGCCCTGGACCGGGGCGAATTCCAATTCTGGATGGAACACCACTCGGGTCCCACGGCCGCGCGGTGGCTTGGGCGGTTCGCCTCCGGGGACCCTACGTTGAGGGACGCGCTCCACCACCACCTTCGGAGCGAGGAAGCCTGGCGACCGGACGTGGTGTTCGCCGAGCTGGTCCACGTGCCCGAAGGCCGCATGGGCAATGTGTTGGCCCGGCCTGCCCTGCGGGACTATGAAATTCCTTTTCTGGCCGTATCTGGCGTTTCCTCCGACAAAACGATCTACCCTTCGGACCTCCAACTGGCCGTCCGTGGGGACCGCGTTTGTCTGGCTTCCACGCGGCTGGGACGGGAGGTGGTTCCCCGCTTGTCCTCCGCTCACAATTTCACCCGCGGGCCCGTTGTCTACAGGTTCCTGGCCCACCTGCAAGACCAGGATGGGCACCCGGGGGGGTGGTCCTGGGGAGCCTTGGCGGACCAGCCCTTTCTTCCCCGGGTCACGCGTGGGCAGCACGTCCTCTGCAAGGCGCGCTGGAGGATCGAATCGGGGGAGCTCAAGGAGGCCATGAAGGGTTCCGCGGGGGCCTGGGGTGCCTTCCAAGCCCTGCGGGAGCGCAGGAGGCTACCCAGGTTCGTAATGCTCACTGAGGCCGATAACAGCTTGCTGGTGGATCTGGACCAGGTCCTGTGGGTGGAGACCCTGCATCACCTCGTCTCAAGCCGTCCAGCCTTCACCCTGACTGAGTGTTTCCCGGCGCCTGGACAAGCCCTGGTCACCTCCCCGGAAGGACCGTTCGCGCATGAGCTGGTCATTCCCTT
>CAZPUI010001114.1:0-1624 GCA_964589695.1 uncultured Solibacteraceae bacterium
CCCACTTGTCGGTCTTGAGCAGCTCGCCACCCTGCTCGGCAATGATCCCCTCGAAGTACTTCACGAGCTCATCAACCTGCTCGTCAGCCAACGTGGGGGAGGCGATGAAGATGGTCTCGTAACGACGCATCTATCCTCCTTGTGGATGTGAAGCCCCGGGGTGTTCCCGGCCGTGCCGATCACGGTGGGTCCGGAGCAAGGAGCGCCCCCCTCGAGGGGCGTGAACGAGCAGTCTCTCAAAGATTCCCCTGAAACTCAAGGAAGGATCCCGCAGAATCCCCAGGCAGGAGCCTGGTGTTCGGCACCCCCAGGGCCCCCCGTCTCAGCCAGCGCCGCGCACGCCATTGCCATAATTTGAGCCGCGGACGCTGGTACCCGATGGGGAGTACGGGGGTGGCCCTTGGCACGCGCGAGCATTCGATCCAGGATGTCCCTGGTTACCATTCTGACGGTTGTATCCACTGGTCTCTTGACGATTTGCAGCCTCTGGTTCGCATTCTTCTGGGTGAACTCCCCCGTGCGTGGGCTCCTTGAGAAGCAGCGCCTCCTGGCCAATGCCAAGGAATTGGCCCAGTCCGCCCGTACGGTGGAGCTGAAATTCTTCGGTGCCCCCACCAACAAGGCCCATACGGACAAGGTCCGCGCCCAAGTGGCGACCTATGTCGATCAGTTCAATGCCAACTGGGAAGTCGCCCGCCAGCTTCCATGGCTTCCGGAAGAGATGGTCCAGCTTGAAAGAGGGGTTGCAGCCTATCGAGAATTCTTCCAGACCTTCGAGGCCATCTTCGTCGAGTCGGCCCAACCCGGCGCGGATATCCCGGCCCTCCAGTCGCGCAACCTCCCCCTCGGCCAAAGGGCCGAGGACGCCTTTGAGAAAGTCCGCCTCTCGATGCAACAACAGTCCGAGGCCCGACAGCGCCTCGAATCCCTTCGGGCGACCCAGTTCCTGGTGGCGGTGCTGGTCCTGGGTCTCGGGGGCGTGCTCGTGAACCTCATCCTGCCCTGGCGCACGGCCCGCATCATCCGCCAGAGCATGGAGGAGGTGGACCGGACCGTGGCCTCCCTCCTTGAGGGCGACCTCGTGGCGGACATCCAGGACTCCCGTTGCATGGGCGAATTCAGGGAGATCGTGGACCACCTGCACCAGCTCAGGGAGCGCTGGAGGGGCATCATCAAGGAGGTCCAACAGGCCATTCACGCCCTGAACGCCGGCAGCATGAGCCTGAATGGATCCTCCGCACGCTCCGCCATCGCCACCCAGGAGGTCGCAGGTCTGGCGGAAGAAATGTCGCTGCAGGTTTCCTCCATCGGAGCCTCGCTCCAGGAAGTGCGCAACGGGGAGTCTTCCACCATGGAGGCCGTGCGGGGCTCGGGTCAGGGCCTGGCCAGCATGCTCCGCAGTCTGGACCTGGGTCAGGAGGGCATGGAGTCCCTGGATCGGGTCATGCGTGACATGGGAGAAGCCACCACCCGCGTGCTTCAGTCGGTGCGCATCATCGGCGACATCGCTCGGCAGACCAATCTGCTCTCGCTCAACGCTGCCATTGAGGCCGCCAAGGCCGGTGCCCAGGGCAAGGGCTTCGCGGTGGTGGCCGAAGAGATCAGGAAGCTGGCGGAAAGGTCC
>CAZPUI010001115.1:0-1623 GCA_964589695.1 uncultured Solibacteraceae bacterium
CTGGAAGCGGGCGGCAAGGCCGAGGCCACCAAGGTCAACGCCGATGCGGATTCCCAGGCCATCAAGAAGGTGGGTACCGCCGAGGCGGATATCATCCTGGCCAAGGGCCGCTCCACGGCCGAGGCCTACAAGCTGGAAGTGGCCGCCATGGGCCGCGAGGTCTTCGGCCAGATCCGGGTCATCGACAAGATTGCCGCCAGCGACCTGAAGTTCATCCCCGACAACCTGGTGATCGGCGGAAGCAGCGGCGACAAGGATGGCAACGGCCTGATGAACGGTCTCTTCGGCATCGCCCTGCTGGAGAAGCTCACGGGAAGGAGCTTTGCGATCAAGGAAGCGAAGCCGGAAGCGCCCCAGACCGACCTGGGCCTCTGAATTTGAGAAGGGCCCACGCGAGGGACTTCAGGCCTTCAGCCACCCCCGCATGGCCTTCAGTCCCGCGCCCAGCCCAGCCTTAGGCTCCCCCCTGAACACTCGCACCTCCGCGCCATGTTCAGGGGGGATCGCGTGGTGCCCACCCCGGGGCTTCCGACCGGAACCCCATCACATCAGCAGTACCGTAGGTGAAGAATTTCGTTTCGTCATTTTCCGAATTAACTACACTGTGAAGGCTGACGACCTGCATCGCAGCTCGACCCTGAGGTTTCGTGCATGGCTTCCGACCTTCGTGCCCTGGTGGATCAACTCAAGGCGGTGTCCCATCCGCTGCGGCTGCGGGTGCTGTCGCTTTTGGCGGCGGGGGAACTCTGCGTTTGCCAGGTGGCCGAGACCCTGGAGGTCCCCATGTCCTCGGCCTCCGAGGCCCTGCGGGAATTGAAGCGGGCGGGGTTCGTGACCGAACGACGGGAGGGTCGCTGGGTGTTCGTCTCCATGGTGCCCGAGGCCGAAGCCTCCCCCTTCCTCAAGGGGCTTGTGGAAGAAGTGAACCACCTCGCGGTGGTGCTCGAGGATCGGAAGCGGGCCAGCGTGGTCCGCACCCTCTCGGTCCCCGAAGTGTGTTGCAAGGTCCAGCAGCAGGCGCCCGCGGAGGTTGCCCGTGTCTGAATGCCCATCCTGTGAAGGTGCGCCCACGACCCACCTGGCGCCTGAGCCTAGGCCATCCTTCCTTCGGCGGGGGGGTTGGCTCCTCCTGGCCCTGCCCCTGTGGGTGTTGCTCTATGCGGTGAACCACCGGGTTGCGGAGTGGATCGCCTTCGAGCTTCTCCGTCTCACCCCCAAATCCCACCTGGGTGACTCGGTGGCCTTCTTCTTCTATGACGTGCCCAAGGTCCTGCTGCTGCTCACCCTGGTGGTCTTCGTGGTGACCTTCCTCCAGACCTTCGTGAGCCCCACCAAGGTGCGCGATGCACTGTCGAATCGTGCCTCCTGGACCGGGAATGCCCTGGGCGCGCTGTTCGGTGTGATCACGCCCTTCTGCTCCTGCTCGGCGGTACCGCTGTTCATAGGGTTCCTGCGGGCAGGCGTGCCCCTGGGTGTGACCTTCAGCTTCCTGGTGTCGGCGCCCATGGTGAACGAAGTGGCCCTGGGCCTGCTTTTCGCCATGTTCGGCTGGAAGATCGCCCTGCTCTATGCAGGAACGGGCTTGGCCATCGCCTTCGGCAGCGGCTATGTCCTTGGAAAGCT
>CAZPUI010001116.1:0-1617 GCA_964589695.1 uncultured Solibacteraceae bacterium
GTGGGGTTAGGGGGCCGGCGAGGGGGCGCTGTCGCCGTTGAAGGTGCGCAACGGCATCAGGTCCGGGGGGGCGCAGCCCTTGTCGCTCCACGGGGGCACCAGGGTCCCCAGGTAGGGGCGGCCCTCGGGGGGGTGGATGAGGAAGCCGAAGCCATCCTTGAAGGGGGGCAGGGGGCGGTGACGGCTGTTCCACAGGGTCACGGAGGTGTAGGGAATGCCTTCCAGGGCCTGGGCACTGACCGGGGCCACCGCGCGCAGCAGCTCCGCCGCCTCGAAGGCAGGCAGGGCCAGGAGTACGTGGTCCACTTCCGCCGTCCGCCCCTCGCCCTGGACCCGCCAGCCTCCCCCGGGGAGGGCCTCCAGGACATGGGCTCGCATGGAACGGTGCACCCTGGGGAGGTCCGCCGCCAGGCGCCGGGGCAGGGCCCCCATCCCCCCCTGGGGCACCATGAGGTGGCTGATGCCGGACTTCCGAACCCCTTGGAAGAGGCTCCCGTGGGACTCCCATTTGCGCAGCAGGGGAATGGCATCGATGCTCAGGAGCTCCGCCGGGGCCGCCAGGATGCCCGAGACCATGGCGGGCAGGAGCTCCTCCGCCAGGCCCCGGCCCGCCCGCCGGGCCATGAACTCCGCCAGGCCCTCCTCGGGCTCCTCGGGCCCCACGGGCTGGAAGGGTTCCAGGAACATGCGGAACTTGGTGGTCCAGGACATGAGGGGGGAGCCAAGGAGGCCCAGGGGGTGGGCCGGGACGGGCACGAGGCGACCCCCCTTGCCCACCCAGCGGGCCCCCTTGCCAGGACTCGCCAGGGGCAGGTCCAGGGTGCGGAAGAGCCGGTCGGCCACGCTCTCCGCCCGCACCAGGATGCCCTGGGGGCCCCGCTCCAGGCGGCCCGGGGTGCCCTCGGGGCCGGGCCAGTCCAGGGTCTGGACCCAGCCCCCCACCTCGGGCTGGGCCTCCCAGACCTCCACGGGCTCCTGGCGCCGGTGGAGGTGCCAGGCCGCTAAGAGTCCACTGAGGCCGCCGCCGAGCACGAGGGTCGTCATAATTCCTCCTGGGAAGGTGACAGGGCCCCGAGGGCCCCAAGGGTCCGGCGGGTCAGGCATCGGATGAAGGCGGGATGCACCCCGGGGGTGGGCAGGCGGTGGTAGGCCCGCACCCCCAGATGCGCGGCCCGTTCCCGGTACTCCAGGTCCAGCTCGTGGAGGGTTTCCAGGTGCTCCCCCACGAAGCTGAGGGGCACCACCAGGACCTCCCGCCCCGCCTGGGCCCGCAGGACCTGATCCAGGTTGGGCTCCAGCCAGGCCACGGGGCCCACCTTGCTCTGGTAGCCCAGGGCGTAGCCCCCGGGCAGTGCTCCCAAGCGGGCCTTCAGGGCCTCCACCGTGGCGAGTATCTCGCGTTCGTACGGGTCCCCGGCCTCCACCTGGCTGCGGGGCAGGCTGTGGGCGCTGAACACCACCGTGGCCTGGGGGTACCGGGCCAGGCCCTGGCGCAAACGATCCTCCAGGGCCTCCAGGTAGTCGGGATCCGTGGCGTAGTCCTCCACACCTGGGTGCACCTGGAGACCCAGACGCCAGGCCTCCCGAACCAGTTCCCGCAGGGAACTGCCCGTGTGG
>CAZPUI010001117.1:0-1614 GCA_964589695.1 uncultured Solibacteraceae bacterium
GCTGCCGCCGGCCTGCTGACCGGTGGCGCTGCGGCCAACTTTATAAGCCACGAACCACTTCGCCTGGGCGAGCTGGGCGTTGGCGGCGGGGGCAAACTTCGGCAGGTCCCCGGGGGCGAAGCCCTCGATGTAGGTGGCGATGACCTGGGTCTGGGCATCCTCCCCCAGGGCCTCCACGAAGTCCGAGAGGCACACATCCAGCTGGTTGCCGATGGACACCCCGTAGTGGAGGGGCAGCTCGGGCTGGGTGGAGAGGCGCGTGATGAGGAAGGCCCCGGACTGGCTCACCAGGGAGAGGGCCCCCCCCTTGGGCATGAAGGGGAGCTTGTCCTCGGGGATGAAGAGGGTGTTGAGGTTGGCGGGACTGGCCAGGAAGCCCAGACCATTGGGCCCCACCAGGGCGGGGGTCCAGAGGCCCTGGGCCCGGCGTTCCTGCATGAGGGCCGTGACCTTCCTCCCCAGCCCCTGGGTGTCCGCCCCGTCCCCGAGCCCCCCGGGCACCAGGTAGAGCACGGAGGCCCCTCCTCCCTGGGCGCAGAGTTCTTCGATGGCCGCCACCGTGAGGGGCGCCGGCAGGCTGAGGATGAGGATATCCACGGGGTCCTTGGCCAGGTCGGCCATGCCCTGGAGGCAGGGGAGGCCCAGGATCTCGGTCTCGCCGGGCTTGATGGGGCGGATGGCGGCCTTGGGCAGGTTGGAGCGCAGGATGTTCTCCAGGATCATGCGCCCCGGCGTCCCGGCCTTGGCACTGACCCCGGCGATGGCGATGGAGCGGGGGTGCACCAGGATGCGCAGGAGCTCCTCCCGGGGGATGCCGGGGCCCCGGCGGGTGGCCCCCGCCGGGGCCTCGAGGGAGCCCACCCCGTCCAGGGCCGTGGGATGGCCGTCGGGTCCCAGCACCACGGGGTTCATCTCCAGCAGGGTGGCGCCCTCCTGCTCCAGAAGCTCCGTCAGCGTCCAAAGTCCGTGGAAGAAGCGGAGCAGCTTGCCCTCGTCCGTGAGGGCCTCCCCCTGGCGCATGTTCCCCAGCCAGGTCTTGCCCAGCCAGTGGGCCTTGAAGTCCGACAGGGCCTGCTCGGGGGTGGCCAGGGACACGGGCCACAGCAGGGGCTTGATCTCCTCGCCCCAGGCGTTGGTGTGGAGGCCGCCGATGCCCAGCACCAGGGTCCAGCCCGCCTCCGGGGTCTTGCGCAGGGCCACCAGGGCCTCCGTGGGCAGCCCCGAGACCTTCTTGAAGGCCACCTTCTCCGCCACCAAGGTGCCGAGCCAGGTGCCATGCTGGGAGCCAATGGCCTCCATCTCACCAGCCAGAGCCGCGATGGCGGAGGGTTCAAAGGTCTCGAAGCGCACCAGACCCAGATCGCTCTTGTGCCACACGTCATCCGCCACGCCCTTCACCACCACGGCCTCCCCGGCCTGGAAGGGGAGCCCCGCCACATCCGCCGCCCCCCGGACCACACCCCGTCGGGGGGTCGCAAGGCCCGCCTGCTGCAGCAGGTCGTAGGCCTGGATCTCGTGGATGAAAGTGCCCTGGGCCATGGAAATCCCCGTGGACGCCGAGGGCGAAGCATGCCAGGGGCCCAAGGTCCAGCGGGGCACAGGGGTGGTCAGGCC
>CAZPUI010001118.1:0-1613 GCA_964589695.1 uncultured Solibacteraceae bacterium
TGGCGCCAAGGCGTCGGCATCAACCCGCTCCGCTCGCCGCGTCAGAGCAGCACGGCAAGGCTGGCCTCTTCCGCGGCATCCTTTAGGGCCCCCCAGTGGTGCGCTTCCGTGTGCTCGGTGGCGGGGAAGCGGCCCCAGCGACCGAAGAGGTTGACGGCGACGGATGCCAAGCCTTCCCTGCTGGCAATTTCGCCCGCGGCGGCCCCCCCCATGCCATCGGCCACGGCCACCAGAAGACCGGCGTGGCAGGTCTTGGTGGAGGTCCTCAGGGAATTCACCAGGGGTTCTTCGCCATCGAGGGCGCTCACCAGGTAGGCGTCTTCATTGTTCTTGCGAACACGGCCGATGTGGGTGATGGCGGCGTAGCGGATGAGCATGCGGGGGGTGCCCCTGAATCGAAATCACAAGCCTCGGCGCGAACTTCCCGGGCGTGGGAGGCGGTGCTCCATGGTATCCACATTCGGGAGCCGTTGTCGGACTCCACCTGGTGAAGACCCATGAATCCACATCTTTGCATCGTCGGCGCGGGCACCCTTGGCCAGAGCCTCGCCCTGTGGGCTCTCCAGCGGGGTATCGACGTCACCCTCGTCGCCAGCGGGCCCTCCAGGCTCCCCGAGCTTCGCGCGACCATGACGCGCCGCTGGCGCGAACTCCACGACCTGGGACAGGTGACGACCGATGTCTCCCCGGAACCGTGTCTGTCAGCATCCTGGAATGAAGGAATTCCCCTCGGGGACTGGGTCCTGGAGGCGCTCCCTGAAAACCTGCCGCTGAAGCGGGAAGCCTGGCAAAGGGTGGAAGCCCTGGCCCGACCCACCGCGAGCCTTTTGACCGCCAGTTCTGCCCTTCCCCTGGCCATGCTTTCCTCCGACATGCGCCAAGGTGGCAGGCTGGCAGGGTTCCACCCCTTCGTGCCTCCCCACGCGCGCCGCCTGGTGGAGATCATCCTTCCGCACCCGCCCGCCGATGGGCTTCGCCAGGGTGCCTTGGCCCTTGCGGATCGGCTCGGCCTGGAGGCCATTCTGGTCAAGGATGGCCCCGGCCTGGCTGCCACCCGAATGGGGCTCCTCCAGGGACTCGAAGCCATGCGCCTTCTGGATGAAGGGGTGGTGCGGACCCCCCGAGAGGTGGATCGCCTCATGACCCTGGGCTACGGCCATCCCTTGGGTCCCCTGGAACTGTCGGATCGGGTGGGGCTGGATCTGCGCCTGGCCATCGCCACCTTCCTTCACGAAACCACGGGGCAGGAGCGCTGGCGTCCTCCCGCTATCCTGAAAAAACTGGTGGCCGATGGAGATCTCGGTCGAAAATCAGGACAAGGGTTTTACCGCTGGAATGGAGGCCGAAGGGAACCATGACCCACCTGCAGATCGCACTTCTCGCCCTCCTTTCCCTGGGAATCCTCTGGGCTGCCTACAAAATTGGTAAATTCCTCCTCCGCCTCGTCCTTGGCTTGGCCGTCCTCGCGGCCGCCGCCTATGGACTCTGGCGTATCCTGCAACCCTAGCCCCCATCCTGGAGACCCCATGGCCCAAATCAGCTGCCCCAATTGTGGTGCCGACCTGACGACGCCCCAGAGCGTACGCTCGGCCGAGTACCATTTCGGCCATGTC
>CAZPUI010001119.1:0-1609 GCA_964589695.1 uncultured Solibacteraceae bacterium
TCGGCACCGCCCAGCAGGCTGCGGTCCGTGCCCACAAAGGAAATGTGGGACCCCCGGGGGTCCAGTTTGACCCTCAGGGCCCCCGCCAGATCCCGGGTGGCCCTGCCCATGGTGCCCATGGCGCCATCCCCCACCATGCCCCGGCCCCCCGACTGGTCCTTGGCGGCCAGGACGCTCCAACTCACCAGGTCCGCCTGGCCCGAGGCCTTGGCCCCCACCTCGGGTTCCACGATGGAGCGGCTGAAGAAGGGCATGGGGCCCATGCCGAACCCGTAGTTCACGGAGAAGAGCTCCATGCCCTCCAGGAAGAAGGGGCGCTTCTCGGGGTACCAGACCTTGTAGCGGCTGTTGATCTGGAGGGGGTCCACATCCGCCTCCACCGCCGAGAAGTCGGGTCGGTAGGTGGCGTCGAGGGTGAGGGCCGATCCGGCGTAGCGCAGGTCCAACCCCATGCGCCCCCGGCTGGTGGGGTGGTCCAGGTTCCCTTCGTCCGCGGAGCCCTGGCGGCTCCCCGCCACGAAGGGGATGATCAGGAAGGGGGCGTGACCCGCGGCTTCGGGCGCCCCCTCGGCCCGGGCCATCTGGATGAGGGTGCCCTGGATGTCCCGGTTCTGGTGGGGCCAGGAGAAGACATAGGCACGGTCCCGGGGGTAGGCGCGGCGCAGGCGAAGACCCCAAGCGCCGGGTAGACGGCGCAGGCTGGTGTAGGGGATGCGCATTTTCACCACAAAACCGGTGGCCGTGCGGACACCCGCCGAATCCCACAGACAGTCGTAGCTGCTGTCTTCCCAATCCATGCCCCCGGCCTGGAGCAGGCCATCCGCCTGCTGCCCCAGGGCGTTGCAGGTCAGCCGGATGGCCGTCTGGCCCTTGCCCGTGGGATCCAGGTCCACGTACACCTGGTCCTGGCTGTCCAGGCTGTCACGGCCCACGGGGTAGGCGTGGAGCTGGGCGGGTGTGGGATCGAAGGCCTCGAAGGCGATGTAGAGCGCATCGGGCCCCCAGGCCAGGTACGCCACGGTCCGGGCTGGGACCTGGCCTTGGTCGTGGGGCATGTACATCGAAAAATCGTCGATCTTCATGGCACCGGCCCAATCCCCCAGATCAGGCGTGCGGCTGATCTGCGGGGGCTTCTGAAGCCGGGGGAGGGCGACCCGGGGTGGGTCGTACCCGGCGCTGAGACAGAGCGGTACCAGGGCTGCAGCGAGCAGTGAACGCATGATGGGCCTTTTTGGAGGTTCCCCGAGGCAGGGAGGATGCCTGAGAGGCCCGGATCGGCGGGAAACCGTTGAAGACCCCCATAGACCACTTGTCCCAAAGCCCCCCACAAACCTCGCATGAATAGGTATGCAGGTGGGGGGAGGTCTATGCCATCGGGGGAGGGGTGCCTTCGCCCACAATCGAAGTCATGGCCAATGCGTTCACCGCCCTCGATATTTGCGCCGAAGCTGGAGGCCAGGCCCTGGGTTTGGAACTGGCAGGGTATGCGCATTCCGCCCTAGCCCAACTTCCGCACCGACCACGCGATTCAGCCCCTTTTCTGGGTCTTTCGCCGGCGTAAGTGCCGTATTATCAATCTGCGATTTTGCAAACTCGCGTTTTAGTCTCG
>CAZPUI010001120.1:0-1608 GCA_964589695.1 uncultured Solibacteraceae bacterium
GTTGCGCTCGCCGCCGGAAAGCTGTCCCACATTCTTCTGCTGGTCCGTACCGGAAAAGTTGAAGCGCGAAACGTAGGCCCGGGAGTTCATCTCCCGGTTCCCCAGAAGGATCACGTCCTGCCCCTCGGAGATGGTCTCCCAGATCGTCTTGTCGGGATTCAGGACGTCGCGGCTCTGGTCCACGTAGGCGAGCTTCACCGTCTCGCCGACCCGGATCGTACCGGCGTCGGGCTTCTCCTGGCCGGTGATCATCCGAAAGAGGGTCGTCTTGCCGGCGCCGTTGGGGCCGATGACCCCGACGATCCCGCCGGGCGGCAGGGCAAAGGACATCTTCAACGCCAGGCGGCGGTCCCCCTGACCCTTGCCCCCCCCCCCGGCCCTTCCGGCCCGGGTCAGGGTGGGCCTGCCCCGCCACATCGTGCGGTCCAGCGGGAGCCCCCTGAACCGCTTCAAGACCCTCAGCTACCTGGAGAACCGCCTCCTGCACCGGGAGGCCGAGGCCCAGGGCTGGTTCGAAGCCCTGGCCCTCAACGAGCGGGGCCAGCTCACGGACGGAGGTCGGACGAATGTCGTCCTGGTCCTTGAGGGCCAGGCCCTCACCCCCCCCGTGCAGGATGGCGCCCTGCCTGGCATCGCCCGGCGGGTGCTTCTGGAGGCCGGACTGGCCCGGGAGGCTTCCCTGGAACCCCGGGACCTGGAGTCGGCGGAGGGCGTGTTCCTCGTCAACGCCCTCCGGGGTTGGATCGGGGTGCGGGGTGGGGAGGGGCCCTGGGTGGACGTCTTGACCAATCCAATCTGCGGACTGCGCTAAGGGGAGCGACATGCGTTGGACCCTTGGTGCTGGGTACTGGATTCGGGGACATGATCGACCCATGCGCCCCCTGAGCCTCCTTGCCGTCCTCCTGTTGGGGACCTTCCTTGCCTGCAGTCGGCCCCGAAGACCCGAGCCGGTGAGCCTTAGGCCCGCCCGCACCGCGCCCCAGGGCAGGCCCCTGGCCCGGGTGGGCCATGCCATCCAGGCGGGGGCCTTCGCCCGGGCCGAGAACGCGGCGCGGTTCACGGAGACCCTCCAGGCCGCGGGGCTGGAGGCCACCTACTTCAAGGCCGCAGACGGGCTCCACAAGGTGCGCTTCGGCGACTTCCCCACCAAGGAAGCCGCCCGTCGTCGGGCCGAGGCCTTGAAGGCCCAGGGGCTCCTGGAGGTCTACTACCTGGTGGCCCCTGAGCCCGTTTCCAGCTTCGAACCCAGGGACGAGGACAGCCTGCGCCGCCGCCTTTCGGAGACCGCCCGGAGCTTCCTGGGGGTGCCCTACCTGTGGGGGGGCGCGGATCCCGAGGTGGGCTTCGACTGCAGTGGCCTGGCCATGACGGTGTACCGCCTCCATGGCCTGAAGCTGCCCCGGGCCTCCCGGGCCCAGTACGACCTGGGCAGCCCCGTGGTGAGGCCCGACCTGCGGGAGGGCGACCTGGTGTTCTTCGCCACCGCCGGCAAGGGCAAGGCAACCCATGTGGGGGTCTACACCGGCGGGGGCCGGTTCATCCATGCCCCCAGCCGGGGGAAGGTGATCGAGGAGGAAAGGCTGGATACCGCCTATTACGCCCTTCGGT
>CAZPUI010001121.1:0-1602 GCA_964589695.1 uncultured Solibacteraceae bacterium
GTTCTTCATCGAGGTGGAGGAAGTGGCGCCCCGCACCTACCAGCTGGGCTCGGCCGGGGTGCTGCTGGATGCCTTCCCAGGGTTGTCCTCGGATGGCCTTACGATCACCTTTGACCGTTCGCGCGCGCTGGCCCGCGAGGACCTGCAGTTTCTCACCTGGGATCACCCCCTGGTCACCGGGGCGCTGGACCTGTTGCTGGGCTCGGAACAAGGGAACAGCAGCTTCGCCCGATGGCCGGACCCCAAGGTCTCAGGGTTGTACCTGGAAGCGATCTACTTGCTGGAATGCATTGCGCCCCCCCAATTCCACCTGGATCGCTTCCTGCCACCCACCCCCATCCGCGTGATGGTGGATCACCGGGGTCGGGATGTGGGGGCGGCCCTTCCCCACCAGGCCCTCGGCCGCCTGCTGAAAACCGGAGATGGCCAGGCCTTGCTGGAGCGGCCCGACCTCCGCGAGGCCCTGCTGCCCCGCCTGATCGAACAAACCAAGGATCTGGCGGACCAGAAGGTGGACACCTTCGTCGCACGGGCCCGCCAGGACATGAAGGCCCGGCTGGAGCAGGAAACGGACCGGCTCCGGGACCTCCAGAAGGTGAACCGGAGCGTCCGCGACGAGGAGATCGCGGTGCTGGTTCAGCAACAGCGCGCCCTGGATCAGCACATCACCTCGGCCCGGTTGCGCCTGGATGCCCTGCGCCTGATCCACCGCGGGTCGCTCCGGGCCTGACATCGGCCAAAGTGGGCCACCGGGGCTGTGAGAAACTGTCCCCATGCCGTCGCTCCGTCCCTCTGATGACCGTGCCCTGCCCCCCAGCCATGGGGGTGGCGCTGCGCAGGAGACCATACGACCGGGTGTGGTGGCCCACCTGAAGGTCGTGACGGTCACCACGGCCGGTGCCTTCCTGGCCTGCGGCCTGCCCCAGGACCTGTTTCTGCCCTGGAAGGAGATCAAACACGACCAGAGGCACCTGATGAAGGAAGGCCGGAAGATCCTGGTGGCCGTGTTTACGGATGAAGCCGGACACCTGGCAGCCTCCACCCGCCTGGATGACTTTCTGGGCGATGAGGCCGAGGAATTCCAGGAAGGGGACAAGGTCACGCTGGTGATCGGGGATCGCACCGATCTGGGTGTCCGGGTGGTGGTCAACCATCGCTACTGGGGCATGGTGCATGACAGCGACATCTTCACCAAGCTCACCCGGGGGCAGACGCGGGAGGGCTACATCAAGGCGCTGCGCGAGGACCACAAGCTGAATGTCTCCCTCAGCGCGCCGGGGTATGCCAAGGTCGGCGACATCGCCCAGGGCATCCTCGATGTCTTGAAGCGCCGGGGCGGGTTCCTGGCCGTGACGGACAAGAGCCAGCCCGAGGCAATCTACGCGTTATTCGGCATCAGCAAGAAGGTCTTCAAACAGACCCTCGGCGCCCTCTACAAAAGCAGACGGATCCTGATCGATGCGGATGGAATCCGGATCGTCCGAGATGAGCAGGTCCGGTGAACCGACCCATTGTCCTCAAATACCTTGAGGGGTACAGCCCGGCGGTCCAGGCCCAGGTGCGGGACCTGATCGCCCAGGACCGCCTGGGTGAATACCTCCA
>CAZPUI010001122.1:0-1602 GCA_964589695.1 uncultured Solibacteraceae bacterium
CACTGCCGATCGGCATCTCATACTCCACGCACAAGGGACTCTTCAGACCGCGAAGGGCTTACAGGCGTCTGGGTCGGTGGGGGTGCAAGGACTTCACCTGCTGCTGACAGGCGGCGGCCAGGGCGATCGGGAGCGGCCCCTGGACTTTTCGCTCTCCTACCAGGATGGCCTGTTCAGCGTCAAGGGCCAAGAGCTTGGCTTCACCGCTGCTGAGCTGACCCCACTGCTGACCCGGCTTGCCTGGCGGCGAATCCTGGCCAAGGAGGGAAGCGTGGTCATATCGGCGGACGCCACGTTTGGAGCGTCGCGGCCGGCATCAGGCACCGGAGAGATCGCGCTCCGAGGGCTCGCGCTCGACCTGGCGCGAAACGGGGCTGCCCCCATTCCCCTCCTCCGGGGACTCCAGGGATCCGTGGCCTGGGCGCACAGCACCAGGGAGGAGGCAACGAGGAGAAGGCGGCGCATCATGGCAACTCCTACCAGGCATAGGTGAGAACGGTGGACAGGGCGGTGCTGTTGTAGGTGGAGCCGGTGGTGGTTTCCCACTTGGAACGCCCACCGTACAGGCCCAGGGACCAGGTTTTGAACTTCCACCCCAGGTCCAGGGACCAGCCCCCGGTCTGGGTTTCCCCGTGGTTGACCACATGGCCGGCCTCGGGAGTCACCTCATAGATCCGGCGCCCCCCTGTGATGGAAGCCCCAAAACTGGCGGGTTTCCAGGCCACGTCCGGCAGGAAGAAATGGGTCCAGGGCACCTTCATGGACGTTAGGGGATCCTTTGCGATGGTCGTCGCATCCCGCACCGTGATGCGGGTTCCCGCAAGGGTGAACCAGTCGGTGTTGCCATTGAAGCCCAGCCCCAGGGTCGGGGTCCACTGGTCCACCTGGAAGGTCGAAGTGTAGGTGCTGCGGTGATGGGCGGCATCCACGTAGACCCTTGCCACCGGGGGATCCCGGTCGCTGAGCCACCCCAGGTGGTAGCCCACCACGGAGGTGGTACCCGTACTGCCCTGGCCAGGTTCCCGTGTCAGCCGCAGGCCATCCCCCCGGAGGATCAGCTTCCGTCCACCCAACGGGATGTAAAAGCGCACCTGGCCGTAGAGGTTGGTCTGGGGAACCGTGCTTTCCGAGACGAGGCGCGTCCGGTCACGATCCACCCCCAGGCCCACCCCCAGCCAGTCCAGATGGTCCACATCCACAAAGGTCCCGAGAGAGGTGAACAGGTCCCGGGGGGCGGATTTGCCGTAGTCCACCTGGGTGGATTTGAGTCCAGCCTGAACACGGAGACCCTCGGTCTGGGCAATGAGTCCCGCCGTGGCGAGCAGCGACAGGGGAAGCATGGCGATTCGGGTCATGGGTGGTACTCCTTTGCAGAGGGTGGATGGGGAGTCGGCGAACCCAGGACCATGATTTCCGCCTCCCAGCGTCGGGCACCGGAGCGGGCCTGGAGGCGGGTGGCGCCCCGACCGTTGTCGATCCACGCCCGGGTCAGGAGCCGGGGGAGCAAGCCCCAGGGGTGGCGATGAAGGCCCGTCTGGCGGTAGCCACCGCCGTCCTGCAGCCGGCGATAGCGGCTTCGAAGCCCCGTAAGGGTCCCCCCCA
>CAZPUI010001123.1:0-1601 GCA_964589695.1 uncultured Solibacteraceae bacterium
GCCGGCTCAGGCTCCAGTCGTGGGTTCTTCCCGTGCCTCCAAGTTCTTTTACCGCAAGCTTCTGATTGCCGGAATCCAGGAGCAGGGCATCCACATGGGGGGCCACCATCCGGGCTTCCTCGATGGATTCCGGCCCCGTGACGTGGATGACTTGTACGATCCTGATGCCGGGCAGGCGCATCCGCAACTTTGCCAGTTCCTCCAGGGGAACTGAATCCACCAGCTGGATCGTGGTGGTGCGGCAGGCGGCGTGCTGGGCGAGGATGCCTTCCACCTCCTGGCGGCAGGTGAGCAGGAAGGTGGCAATGGGTGGTGGCACTTGGGCGGCAATCTCCGCGATAAGCGCTTCGGAGATCACCCCCGGTCCACTGGGCATGTCGGACACCAGTCCCAGGGCCGAGGCGCCGCAGGCAATGGCGAGCCGTGCCTCCTCGGGGCTGGAGATGCAGCAGATCTTGACGAAGGGTCGGTGGGGGGAGCGCATGGGATCAGGATAGGTGGTCGATGGTTGTGTGTGTTGATCTGGTCTGGGACATGCCTCCGGCGGCGCAGATGCGATTGGTTTCCTGAGTCTGCGCGGTTGCACGCAACTTCATGCCCCTCCACACTGGCCCGAAGGGAGTTTCTATGGCCAAGGCTCGGGGTGTGCTGGTGGTGGCGGTGGAACCGGAGAGCCTGGCGGAGGACGCGGGCATCAAGGCCGGTGATCGGCTGGTGGCCATCAATGGCGAGGCCCTGCTGGACCAGCTCAACTACCAGTTCCTGGTGAGCCAGCGGGACGACACGGAGGTGACCTTCCTGCGTCCCGATGGCACCGAGGAAACGGTGCTGCTGGAGAATGAAGGGGACGGCATCGGGGTGGACCTGGGCCAGGATGGCATCAAGGTGTGCAAGCAGAACTGCGTGTTCTGTTTCGTGTTGCAGATGCCCAAGGGCTTCCGGAAATCCCTCTACCTCAAGGACGAGGACATCAGGCTTTACTTCCTCTATGGCCACTTTTCCACCCTCAGCAGCAGCGACGACACCGAACTGGACCGGGTGATCCGGGAGCGCATGACCCCGGTGCATGTGTCGGTGCACGCCACCGACCCCGAGGTGCGGGTGCGCATCGTAGGCAACCCCCGGGAAGGGGTTGGGCTGCGGAAAATCGACCGCCTCCTGGAGGGTGGCGTCGACATCCATACCCAAGTCGTCATGGTGCCGGGTCTGAATGACGGGTGGGTGTGGGAGAAGACCATCCAGGAACTGTGGGAGCGCCGGGCCTACCAGACCGAGGGCCCCCGGGCGGGGAAGGGGGGCGTGCTGTCCCTGTCATGTGTGCCCGTGGGGCTCACGGCCCACCGGGAAGGTCTGCCCCAGATCCCCGATGTGAGCCCGGAATTTGCCCGGGAATGGGTGAGGCAGTGGGCCCCCCGGGTACGGGCCTTCCGGGAGCAGAATGGCCAGGAACCCTGGCTGCTGCTGGCGGACGAGTGGTTCACCCGGGGGGGCCTGGACCTGCCGGGACGGTCCTTCTATGCCTCGGACTGGGCCCAGATCGAGAACGGCGTGGGCCTCATCCGGCGCTTCCAGGAGCACACCAGGGGCTTCCTGCGCCGGGG
>CAZPUI010001124.1:0-1595 GCA_964589695.1 uncultured Solibacteraceae bacterium
ATCCTGGTCCGGCCACCATGGCCTTCGCTCGGGTCGTGAGCCCCACCAGGCTCCCCTCCCCTTGTGTCGTCCCGCGCCTCCTCTGGGATGCGCTGGACCGTGCACCCCAGGCTTCCCCATGAACGACACGACCCAAGAGACCCCGAGCCCTGGGCGAGAACCCGAAGCCGTCATCCGGATCCGGCGACGCCTGCCCACGGTGTGGCTGATCCCCCTGGTGGCCATGCTCATCGGGCTCTGGCTGGCGTTCAATGCCTTCGCCCAGAAGGGCCCCACCTTCACCATTGCCTTCCAGAACGCGGATGGACTGGAGGCCGGACGCACCAAGCTCAAGTGCAAGGATGTGGAGGTGGGCAAGGTGAAGTCCCTCAAGCTCAGCCGTGACCGCTCCAAGGTCGAGGTCACCGCCGAGCTCACCAGGGATGCCGCGGATCTCCTTTCCGAGAACAGTCGGTTCTGGATCGTGCGGGCCCGGGTCGGGACCAGTGGCGTTTCCGGTCTGGGAACGCTCCTTACTGGCGCGTTCATCAGCATGGATCCGGGCGATCCGGGCAAGCCGGAACGTTCCTTCGATGGGCTCGAGAACCCTCCCATCATCTCCAGCAATCAGGATGGTCAGGTGTTCAAGCTGCGCGCTGAGAAGCTGGGGTCCATGACGGCCGGATCTCCGGTGTACTTCCGGCAGATTCCTGTCGGCGAGGTAGCGGGCTTCGATCTCGAGAAGGACGGGAAAGCCGTGTCCATCCAGGTGTTCATCCGGGATCCCTACGACGACCTGGTGCACAAGGACACACGGTTCTGGAATGTCGGCGGGGTGGATGTGACTCTTGACACCAGCGGGATCCGCATGAGCTCGGATTCCATGATCGATCTGCTCATGGGCGGAGTTGCCTTCGAGAACCCGGTGAGCCTGGACGCCACGGAATCCGTGCCTGCGGATCACGTGTTCGCCCTGTATTCCAGCCATGAGCGAATCTACGAAAAGGTCTATCTGGACCGGCGCTACTACGTCCTGGACTTCAATGAATCGGTACGCGGCCTCACCAGGGGCGCCCCGGTGGAGTTCCGAGGCATCAAGGTCGGCCAGGTGGAGGACCTGAAACTGGAATTCCAGGCCAAGAAACTGGAGGTCCACGTCCCCGTGCTGATCGCCATCGAACCGGAGCGCCTCTCCTTGCTCGGGGGAGGTGGTCTGGCTTCGGTGGATCAGGTGGTCGAGAGGCTGGTTTCCAGGGGCCTCCGGGGCCAGCTGAAGATGGGCTCCCTGCTCACAGGCAGTCACTATGTGGACCTGGATTACTATCCCCAGGCCCCGGCGCGGCACGTCACCACCCATGGCAAGTACCGTGAACTGCCCATTGTCCCCACGACCACAGGCGCCCTTGTGGCCAATCTCACCAAGTTCCTGGACCGGCTCAAGCAACTGCCCCTGGAAGACATCGCAAATGAGCTGAAGATCGGCCTGCCGGCCATGCGGGAGGCTCTCCAGCAGGCGACCTCCTTGCTGAACCGCCTCGACAAGGAGACAGCGCCCCAGGCCCAGGCCACCCTGGCCCAGGCCCAAGCCACGCTCGTCTCTCTTGAGCAGGCGCTGC
>CAZPUI010001125.1:0-1594 GCA_964589695.1 uncultured Solibacteraceae bacterium
GCCGACGCAACCACCGTCAACCTTGGGACGATGCTGATCGGCAAGGGAAGCGCGTGGTTCGACGAGGTCCAACTCGAGGTCGAGAAGAATGGAAAATGGGAGCTCGTACCTCTGCCTGATCCAGGGTTCGAGCAGACCAAGGCCGGGGAACCCCCCAAAGGGTGGCACAGCCGGGGCCCTGGGTACGCGCTGGAGGTCACGACCCTGGGTCCCATGGCCGGGAAGCAGTGCCTCAATATTCGCTTTGAACCGAACGCCTTGACCAAGCCCCAGTTCCCTGGACTCCCCAAGGCTGGGGAGGTGGTGTCGAAGGTGATCGCCCCCGGACTCAGCTTCAGTTTTCCCTTGGCCCTTCCAACCCAGGAGACACCTTCAAGCCCAGGGTTCCAGAGCCTCAAGCAGAGCCTGGACGCCCTCCCGGCTCTGGCGCCAGACCAGGAAGCCGTTCGACTGGGCAACCTGGTGAGCACCTGGAATGTCTTCCAGCATTTCTACCCCTACTTCGACGTGGTAAAAACCGACTGGGATGCGGCGCTGACGGAGGCCCTGGCCCAGGGTCTCAGGGACACCACCCCCGCGGAGCACCGACTCACCCTCCAAAAGCTGGTGGCCAAGCTGCGGGATGGCCATGGGGTGGTGTTCTACAAAGATCCTGCCGAAGGCGATCTGCCCGCCCGCTTCGACTGGATCGAGGATGCCCTGGTGGTCACGGCGGTCCCGGAGGGCGCGATCCTCCGCAAGGGGGATGTTGTCCTGAGCGTGGATGGGGTTAGGGCCCAGGATGTGCTGGCTGAAGCGGAGCGCCGGGTGTCCGGTTCCGACGCCCTGCGGCGGCATCGGGCCCTCAACATCGTGGGGTACGGAGGGCTCGATTCCACCGCCAAGGTGGTGGTACGTCGGCAGGGCGTCGAACAATCCCTCGAGGTGAAGCGGGGCAAGCCCTCCGGCAACCTGTTCTTCAAGCAACCGAACGAATTTCGCCACGAGGCCTTCCAGGACCTCGGGGATGGCCATTACTACATCAATGAGTTCGCCCTTGAGAACGCTCGATTCAAGGAGCTCCTTCCCACCTTGGCCCAAGCGAAGGGCCTCATCATCGACTCACGCTTCACGAAACGCGCCAAGGAACCCTGGGATCTGATGGAGCTGATACCCCACCTGGCCAAGGAACCTTACACCTCGGCCCGGTGGAAGGTGCCGCAGGTGAATCGGCCCGACCGGGAAGGCATCACCTTCGACGAGTCCCGCTGGCCAGCCCAAGCCCCCAGCACACCGCACATTTCCGCCCGGGTCCTGATCATCAATGTGCCCAGCGTGGTGAGCTACGGTGAGTCGATCATGGGGATCTTCGAGCATTACAAGCTCGCGGAGTTCGTGGGAGAGCCCACGGCCGGGTGCAATGGCAATGCGAACTACCATGTGCTCCCAGGAGACCTCCGCATCATGTGGACCGGGATGAAAGTGATGAAGCACGACAACGCCCAGCACCACCTCGTGGGCATCCAGCCCACCCATCCCGTGAAGCGCACCCTCAAGGCGCTCCAGGAGGGGAGGGACGAGTACCTGGAACGGGCCATCGCCCTGCTGAAGGGCC
>CAZPUI010001126.1:0-1589 GCA_964589695.1 uncultured Solibacteraceae bacterium
AAGAGGCCATTGCTCGCCGGAAGACCGAGGCCGAGAACGCCCGCAAGAGCGCCATCGAGGGTGCCCTGCGCGACATCAATTTCGATTTCGACAAGTACTCCATTCGCGAGGCCGACAAGGCCAAGCTCCAGGCCGTGGCCGATGTGCTGAAGCAGTATGCCGACCTCAAGGTCCAGGTCTCCGGTCACTGCGACGAGCGTGGCACCGTGGAATACAACCTGGCCCTGGGCGAAAAGCGCGCTGCCGCTGCCCAGGCCTACCTGGTTTCCCTGGGGGTCGCCCAGGACCGCCTGACCACCATCAGCTTCGGCAAGGAGAAGCCCAAGGTGCAGGGCAAGGATGAGGAAAGCTACCTGGCCAACCGCCGCGCCGAATTCGCCGTGCGCTAGGGAAGGGCCGATCGGGATCCCAAGCTGGGGCGGAGGCTGCAACCTCCGCCCCGTTTTCTTGCCAGGAGATGGACATGCGCAAGTACGTTCCGGTGGTTTCCCTGGGGCTCCTCATGATGGTGGGCTGCGTCCAGGACGAGGCGCTCAAGCGGGTGGAAACGGAAGTGGCGGACATGAAGCTGGAAGTCTTCAAGATGCGCCAGCAGGTGGAGGAGCTCAACCGCCGCAGTGAATCCGATCGCGGGGCCCTGGCGGAGGGGCGCACCCAGGACCGCCGTTTCCAGGCCGACCTTCAGGAGACCCTGCGCCAGCTTCAGGATGCGACGCGGGTGCTCAGCAACCGCCTGAACGATGGCAGTCGTCGGGGCACGACCGCCGCGCCCACCCTGGCACCCGCCACGCCGGCGGAGGATGCCACCTTCAATGCCCTCATGCTGGACTACAACCGGGGGAACAATGCCCTGGCCGCCGAGAACTTCGAGGCCTTCCTGAAGACCAACCCCCGCAGCCCCAAGAGGGCGGAAGCCCTCTTCTACCTGGGCTTCAGCTATTACAATGTGGGCGCCTACGACAAGGCCTTGGCCACCCTGGATCGACTCATCAAGGAGCACCCCACCTCCGAGCAGTTCCTGGGGGCCAAGTTCCGCCGGGCCATGTGCCAGCTGAAGCTGGGCTTCAAGCCCCTGGCCATCGCCAGCTTCAAGGAGATCATCGCCAACTTCCCAGGCACCACCGAGGCCCGGAACGCCCAGCAGGAACTCAACGACCTCCAGAGCTAGGTCACGAACCAACCAATTCGCCAGGTGCAAGGGCGACCCAAGGGGTCGTGATGGAACGACAAAACCCAACAAGGGTGATTTCGTGACGGCCCCCAAAATGCACGCTTGAAGCACCGGTCCCCCGCCCTGGCGGATCGGGTCGGCGGTGAGGCTCAGCTGGGGGGCTGGACCAGGGCCCCCAGGAGGGCCGCCAGCCGCGTGCCCACCATGTGGGAGGCCATCGCGGGACCCCGGGCCTCCAGCCATCGACGCAGGCGCTGGTCCCGGCTTCCCATGGCCAGGTGCGGCAGGTCCCGCGGGGAAATCCAGGTATGGCCTGCGGGCACGGAGGGTCGCCGGTCCAGGCGCACGATGCAGGGGATGATTGTCTCCCGTCGGTGGGGGTACACCGGGGTCCATTCGGGGGGCCCCCTGGCCTGCC
>CAZPUI010001127.1:0-1588 GCA_964589695.1 uncultured Solibacteraceae bacterium
TCAGGGCCACGGGCCAGGGCCCCCACCGGCTGATGTTCTACACCACCACCGGCGGCTTCATGCCCCAGGAGCGGCGCTTCACCGCCACCCCCGAGGGTGCCGAGGTGGAGATCCCCTTCAGTGCCTTCAAGGGCGACCTTTCCAAGGTGAACGCCCTCATCCTGGCCGCGGGCCCGACGCCGGGCGCCGTGGACCTGCGCATCCAGGACCTGCGAGTCGAGTAGCATCGCAGCATGCGAGCTGCTGCCCTCCGCCACAACCTCCGCCAGCGTTTGAAACAGAGCCCCACGTGGGTTGGCATCCTGGGGTACGGGACCTTCTTCAGTCTCGTACCCCTCTTCTTCGGGGGGCGATCCGCCCTGACACCCTCGAACGCCTTCACCGCCTACTGGCTGAGCCTCTGCTACGGCCTCTTCTCGCCCCTGCCCTGGCTCTGGACGGGGGATGACCGCCTCTGGGCCGGGGGGTTGCGGGGCACCCTGCAGGCGCTCGTCTTCCACGGTCCGCTCCTCGCCGCATCCCTCCTGCCCGTGGGCCTCGCCCAGGGAACCCGGGCGGCCTGGTTCCTGGGTCCCTACCTGCCCCTGCACCTCCTGGGATTGGTGCTGGTGGGCTACTTCATCGCCCTGGGTATCCGCCAGGAGGAGGGCCAGGCCGCCTCCCGGCACGAGGCCCGGCAGGCCCGCTTCCAGCTCCTTCAGGCGCAGTTGAGCCCCCACTTCCTCTTCAATGCCCTCTCGGCCTTCGCGGAACTGGGCCGCCGCGACTGGCCGGCCACGGAGAAGGGCCTGCTCAACCTCGCCAAGGTCTACCGCGGCCTTCTGGAGCTGGGGGAACGCAGCGAGGCGCCCCTGGGGGAGGAGCGGGACCTGCTGGAAGCCATGCTGGCGGTGGAGGCCCTGCGCTTCGGCCCCCGGCTGACCGTGCGCTGGGACTGGGATGACACCCTGGATGGCACGCGGCTGCCCCCCCTGCTCCTGCTGCCCCTGGTGGAGAACGCCCTCAAGCACGGCCTGGCCCCCTCGGAGATCGGAGGCGAGCTGTGCATCACGGCCCGGCAGGACGACACCGGGCTCCGGCTGGAGGTGGCCAACACCGGCGCCTGGGGGACGGAGGTGCCCGGCACGGGCACGGGGCTGCGAAACCTGGAGGCCCGCCTCCGGCTGGCCTTCGGCCCGGGGGCCCGCTTTCACCTGGAGCGCCGCGAACCCTGGACCCGGGCCGTCATCACCCTGCCACCCCTGGGATGACCCGATCGCACCCCGATTGGGCCATGCTTGAGGCATGCGTGTGGCCCTCGCCGATGACGAACCCCTGCCGCGGGAGCGGCTGGAGCGCCTCCTCCAGGAGGCGGGCTGTGACGTGGTGGCGGTCTTCGAGCACGGCACGGCGGTGCTGGAGTGGTTCCGCGCGGGGGGACGGGTGGACGTCCTCTTCCTGGACGTGCAGATGCCCGGCCCCAGCGGACTGGAGCTGCTGGCGGAGCTGGACGAGGCCATGCCCGCGGTGATGGTCACCGCCTTCGCGCACCACAGCCTGGGGGCCTTCGGGCACGGCGCGGTGGACTACCTCCTGAAGCCGGTCTCGG
>CAZPUI010001128.1:0-1587 GCA_964589695.1 uncultured Solibacteraceae bacterium
CTGCGGGTGGGCAGGCGGGAACCCAGCAGGACGGCCCGGACCCCCAGGTGCTTCCCCAGGCGCACGGCACCTTCCTCGTCCACCAGGCCCGAGTTCTGGAAGCGGCCCTCCGCCAGCACGCCCTTCAATTGCTGCCGCTCCACCAGCTGGTAGGCGCCGGTGCCCGAGAGGGCCTGAGCCACCACGGTGTTGACGGTGTCGGATATGTCCCCGAAGGGACTCTGGCCCTCCATCTTCAGGGGCAGGATGGCGAGTTTTGGTCTGGGGGGATCCTGGGCCCTCAGCGGCAGGACGATTGCCAGGCAGAGCACCAGGAGGGCTTGTACGAATCGAGTCATGGGCGTGGGTTTCCGCCCCTAGAATACCACCCGCAGCACCGTGCTGATCTTCCGTCCATCCCCCTGGTAGTCGAAGGGGAAGGCCTGGACCTTCACCAGCTTGTTCTTGGCGGTGTCCAGGAGGTTGGTGCCCACCAGGGACAGGGGGGGCCAGTTCGTGGGGTGCCAGGTGGCTTTGCCATCCAGGGTGAACCAGGCGTCCAGGCTGCGGGGGGGGTAGGGGGCCAGGTTCAGGGTGCTGCCGGTGAGGGGCACGGTCTGGGGGCCCACTTCCGAGGTGCGGCGGGCGACGCTGCCCTGGGGCAGCAGCTGCAGGGCGCCATCAAAGCGCTTGGATGTGTAGGTGATGCCGGCCTTGATGCGCTGGGCGGGTTCCCAGGTGAGGGCGTTGGGGCTGGGGGCCACGGTGTGGTCCATCACCGTTTCGTCCAGCCGGGCGGCGGTGCTCAGGTTCACGAAGCCACGCCAGGCGCCCGTCCCGAAGATCAGTTCCGTCTCCAGTCCCTGGGTGGTGACGGTGTAGACGTTGGTGCTCAGGTTGGCGTTCTCGGTGGAGTAGGCGATCTGGTCTGCGAAGCGGGTGCGGAAGATGTTGGTGCGCCAGTTCAGGTGGGGGTTGATGATCCAGTCCACCGCCAGTTCAGAGGTGGTGAGGGTTTCGGGCCTGAGCTGGGTGATGCTGGAGGCCAGGGTGAGGGTGTTGGCCCCGGCGAGTTCGCTGGGGGCGGGACTGCGGAAAGCCTTGCCCCACATGGCCTTGATGGCCAGGTTCTCGTGGGGGGTCACCACCACCGCCACCCGGGGGCTGGTCTGGTTGAAACTGCGGGAGGCATCGGGCTGGGTGGGTGCATCCAGGCGGTGGTAATCGACGGAGGTGCGGTCGGAACGCAGGCCCAGCACCGTCTTCACGACCTTGCCCAGCATCCGGCCGCTGTCGAACTGGGCGTACAGGCCGGTACTCACCATGGGCTTGTTGCTGATCCAGCCCAGCCATGGGCCCAGCGCCCGCACTTCCTCCCCGGGATTGGGGGCGAAGGTGGGCATGTCGATGTTGCTGGTATGGCTGCGGTCCCCGTTGTAGGTGAACCGTGTGCCCTCGAAACCCCCCAGAAGGCTGGCGCCCTGGGGCAGTTCCCAGCTCAGCTGGGCGCGGCCGAAGAGGTCCTCGGCCTTGGTGTCCAGGAACTCGTAGGCACCATTGGGGTAGAAGCCCCCCAGGGCCCCCGTGGGGTAGAAGCGGATGTTCCAG
>CAZPUI010001129.1:0-1584 GCA_964589695.1 uncultured Solibacteraceae bacterium
CGCAAACGCGAACTCATCGACCGTCTTCAGGACAAGACCCGCAAAGGCGCCTACTGGGGCATCGGTTCCCGCATCGCCAGCTACCGCTCGGCCAACCCGTTGGCGGTGGACAGCGAAGCCACGGCCGCACTTCAGCACCTGCGCACCCGATTGGATGCCTTCACCTGTGCAGAGCAGGAGGCCCTGATCCTGTGGGGACGGGCTCTGGCCGATGCCGCCCTGGCCCGGGGCTAGACCTTGGCCGCCAGGCGCTTTCCCAACGCCATGGCGGGCCGTTCCAGGAACCGGTACACCACGTAGGCCAGCCCAAAGACAAACAGTAGAGCCACCGAGAACTTCAGCAGCGGAGAGAGGTTTCCCGGAAGGGTCTTCACCAGAAGCAGGTAGGCGAAGGGGTGCAGCAGATACACCGAATAGCTGAGGTCCCCCAGCAGCACCAGGGGGGTGCGCAGGGGATTCCGGGGGACATCATAGAGGGCGAAGACCAGCACCATCAGGAAGCACAGAGTCACGTTGATGGCCCTGGCCGAGCCCATCATGAAGAAGAAGGTGTCCCACACGGGCACTCCCCTGGGGATGGCCAGGAGGACCAGCAACACCGTCAGCCCCAGGAAGGGAAGCAGGGTCAGGCGCCACTTGGCCAGACTGCGCAAGTGGGCCGCCACCCCCCCCAGCAGGAAGAGGAAGGCATGGTTGGGCATCACCACATACGCATGGAATTTCATGTCGTGGACATGGGACGCCTGGGGCACATGGGTGAAGTTCCAGGGCCAGGCCCACACCACACAGGCCAGGGTGAGGAGGTAGAGCACGGCCTTGTGGCGGGTGAGCAGCACCAGGAGCGGCAGGGCAAAGTAGAAGACATATTCCAGCCCGATGGACCACCCCCCGATCACCAGGGAATGGTTTGGGTGAAAGAGGCCGAAGGTGAGGGTGGCATTCTCCGCCAGGTTGCGCGGCGTGGTTTGCCAGGCGGTCGCAGTGCCCATGGGCGGGTTCAGCAGCAGGGTTCCGAGGACCGCGGCGTAGTAGAGGGGTGCAATGCGGAAGAAGCGCTTGATGTGAAATTTTGCCAGATTGCCAGGGGTCCAGCGGGTGGCGCCGTAGAGGTGGAAGAAGCAGAACCCGCTCACGATGAAGAAGCCTTCCACCCCGTAGGGGCCGAAGACCGCGATGGTGTTATTGAGGCGAGTACCACCTTGGACAACTTCTGTCCATTGGCTGAAATGCAGAATGCCCACCGCCAGGGCCATGAATCCACGGAGGATGTCCAGGCTGTACACCCGTTCCTCCCCATTGGGTTCCGTGAGGAACCGGCCCCATCCCGCCTGTGGTTTGCTCAATCCATACTCCAAGGGTCATTGGGCCCTGTGCTTCCAGCATCCCACGGGGAAGGCGGACGTCACCACCCTTGGCGCCCACAGAAAGTTCTCCCCCGAACCCCCTTTCACTTCGGCAGTGGATCCAACGCCGTTCATGAAAGGGATTCAGGGGAGGTTCGGTGGCCCGGAAGGGCCCTCAGGAATATCCCAACATCAGGGGGTGTAGGTGGCGTAGATCGAATACACCGCGCTGGTGGTCAGG
>CAZPUI010001130.1:0-1584 GCA_964589695.1 uncultured Solibacteraceae bacterium
GGGCCTTCACACAGGACCCGCCGGGGCCAAATAGATCTATCGGCAAACTTGCCCCCATCCCAAATTCCCGACCGCCCCCACCACCCCCCACCATTCATGGCACACTGACTCCGGGTGCCCATAGCTCAGCTGGACAGAGCAGCGGCCTTCTAAGCCGCAGGTCGCAGGTTCGAGCCCTGCTGGGCATACCAACCCCGGTGGTACCGGAAGGGCTCGAACCTGCGGCACACTGGAACGATGCTGACCTTCACCAAACTCCTCGGAATGTTGCTCATGCCCACGGGACTGCTGTGGGTGGGATTGCTGGTCGCTGCGGTTTGGGCCCTGCGCCGTCGGTTGCGGGGTCTGGGGCTGTTCCTGGGTCTCCTTTTCGTGGTCTTGACCTTGTCCGGCAACCGCCAAGTCGGAGCGGCCCTGATCGTCACCCTGGAGCGCCAGGTGCCTGGATTTGCTGCGGATGCCCCGCCCCTGGAGGCGCTTTTCGTGCTCGGGGGTGGCAGTGACGTGGACGACCTGGGCAGGCCCTGCTTCGGGGATGCCGGGGACCGGATCGCCGAGGCCGCCCGCCTCTGGCATGCGGGTCGGGTCAAGGTGCTGGTGGCCAGCGGGGTTTCGGACGATGCCACCTGGGGGCGCCGGGACGCCGCCCTGGAAACCCGAGTGCTCTGGCGGGGACTGGGCGTTCCCGATTCCGCAATCCTGGCCGTGCCCGAACCCTGTTTCATCACCCGGGATGAAATCCGGGCCTACCAGCGCCTTCAGGCCCTCCATGGGTGGCGGCGGGTGGGACTGGTGAGTTCCGCCTACCATCTTCCCAGGGCCATGGCTTTGGCCAGGCGCGTGGGCCTGGACGTGATACCCATCGCCAGTGACCGCCGGGGGCGCGCATCCCGTTTCCAGGTCTGGCACCTGATTCCAGGCGTATCTGGGTTCGAGCGGACCCAACTGGCCTGCTGGGAGATCCTGGGGCGCTGGATGGGGCGGTAGTCCCGCTCTTTTCTGTGCCCGTCGCCGCCGGAGCCTGAAGGGTGGATGATCCCCCAGGATTCGTGGAAAAAATTCACTATCATCGTAAAATGGTCTGGACTGTTTTCATGCTTGCATGAGAATTATCCTCATGGACAGCCGTCCCCGCTTCTACACCAACCTGCTGCTGGATCACTTCCAGCGCCACCACCAGATGGCGTTGGTGAGTGGGGCCAGGCAGGTGGGAAAGACCACGACCTGTCGGGAGCACGGGGACACCTACTTCAATTGGGACAACACCGATGATCGGCGCCAGTTGCTGAGGGGGCCCGGGGCCCTGGCGGCGGCCCTCGGCCTGGATCGCCTCCGGGAGGCGCCCCCGGTGGTGGTGCTGGACGAACTCCACAAATACCCCAAGTGGAAAGGGGTGTTGAAGGGCTTCTTCGACACCTATGGGGAGCGGGTGCAGTTGCTGGTGACCGGCAGCTCCCGCCTGGATGTGTTCCGCCGCGGTGGAGATAGCCTCATGGGCCGGTATCTCCTGTACCGCATGCACCCCTGGTCCGTGGCGGAGTGTGTGCGGGTGGACTTGCCCCTCCAGGAAATCCGCCCGCCCTC
>CAZPUI010001131.1:0-1582 GCA_964589695.1 uncultured Solibacteraceae bacterium
CAGCAGGAACTCGGTGTCGCTGATCTTGTGCAGCAGGAGGTCATCGACGAAGGCCCCATTCTCCATGATGAAGCCGGTGTAATGGATCTGGCCGTGGCCCAGCTTCTGCACGGCATTGGGGGTCAGCCAGTCCAGGAAGGCCATGGCCTGGGGGCCCTTGACCCGGATCTCACCCATGTGGCTCACGTCGAAAAGGCCGACCCGCTGGCGAACGGCATGGTGCTCATTCACGATCCCGGTGGGGTACTGCACGGGCATGTCCCAGCCCCCGAAGTCCACCATCTTGGCATTGAGGGCACGATGAGCTGCATTCAAAGGGGTTTTCTTCAATTCGGTCATGGTCACTCCCAGAGGATGAGCCAGTGTAGCAAGCCCCCCTCCCCGCCACGGGCCGAAGGGAGGGCGAACCTCGAGAACCCTGAACCCCATTTGACACATTGTTCCAAGTTCTGCCCAATTCTTAACAATTAGATAGAGTCTGTTTTCAAATTCGCACTACGCCCAAGGGCAAGCTGGGCTCACCTGCATACGGAAGCACGCGGGAGAGACCGTGATTTCCACCCGATCCCGGACCGCCACCGGCTCGCCATCCAGGTGCCAGGGGCAGGGTCGGTCCAACCGCAGCGTGCCCCCAGCCAGGGGCCTTTCCCTGCGCAGATGGCTCCGACCCCGCTCCCGGAAGAGGGCGGGCACCCCCCACACCAGGTCCAGGGGTCCCGGGCGGTCCAGGGTGGCACAGGACAGGAGGCCGTCCGTGGGATCCGCCGCGGGTGCAATCCAGAAGCCACTGCCGTACTGAGGCAGGTTGGCCAGGCACAGGCTCCAGGCACGTTCCGGTGGCCCGGGAAGCGGCCCCTCCCAGACCCGGCGAAGGGCGTCGCGCGAGGACCCTGGGGTCGGCCACTCCGCCTCCCAGGCCAGCCCCAGCTCCCGGTGGCGCCGCCAAAGACGCAGGCAGAGCCGGGCATAGGATCGAAAGCCCCGTGTGGGAAGGGCATCGAAGGCATGGGCCACCTCGGCCTCGAAACCCGTGCCAGCCACATTAAAAAAGGGCTCGCCATCCAGGCGGGGCACATCCAGGAGGAGTTCCCGCCCTTCCAAGAGGCGCGCCACGGCCCCCGCAGGCTCCAGGGGTGTGCGCAGGCCCCGCACCAGCCCGTTGCCACTGCCCCCGGGCACCGCCCCCAGGGGCACTGGACAGCCATGGTCCAGCAGGTAGCGGGCGGCATGGTGCAGGGTTCCGTCCCCACCCCACACCAGAAGCGGGCCTCCGGCCTTCTGGGCCTGGGCCACCGCCGGGGCGAAGTCCCAGGGAGGACCGAAAGGAAAAGGCTCCACCCTTTCGCGGTGGACCTCGGGCAATCGGGCCATCAGGACATCGGGATCCTTGACGCCGAACCCTGAGCGCGGATTGAACAGGAGCGGCAGGCGTGTCACGGCCGACCTTCCTGGGCCAGGAACCGCAGGGGGGGGGCCTCGAGGAGGAGGGGATCCCCGCCCACGGGGGGGCGAAGTTCCAAGCGCCAGGCATGGAGCCAGAGCGGGTCAGCCGGGGGCCCACCAAAGAGGCAATGCCCCCGAA
>CAZPUI010001132.1:0-1579 GCA_964589695.1 uncultured Solibacteraceae bacterium
CTGGGGCGGGCGGTGCTGGTGTCGGACATCGGCAATCCCTTTTATCCCGAGGTCATCAAGGGGGTGGAGGACGGAGGCCTGGGCCTGGGCTACAGCCTCTTCCTGGCCAACACCAACTTTGACGAAGCTCGGGGCATGAACCTCGTCCACTCCCTCATCGACCGCAGGGTGGACGGGGTCATCGTGCTCTGCAGTCAGGCCAGCCAGGCGTGGCTGAGTGCCCTGGCCCGGCAATCCATCCCGACGGTGGTGGTGGATCCCGACCCTGCCATCCTGCTGCCGGAATCCCTGGCCCTGACGCTGGACTTTGAGCCCGGCATCCAGGCCGCGGTGGCCCACCTGGTGGCCCAGGGGCACCGACGCTTCGCCCATGTGAGCGGGCCCCTGGCACTGCACACCAGCCGACTTCGCCGGGACGTCTTTCTGGCCGCCTTGGGGGCCCAGGGCATTCCGGCCGATCAGGTGGCCGTCGTGGAGGGCGACTTCCATGTGGAAGGGGGGCGCCGTGCCGCCGGGACCCTGCTGGCCAGGGACCCCCGATGCACCGCCGTGTTCGCAGCCAACGATCTGCTGGCCATCGGGGTCATGGCCGAAGCCCGGGCCCGAGGACTGAGGGTGCCCCAGGATCTGGCAGTGCTGGGACTGGATGACATCTGGCAGGCCGCCCAGGTCGAGCCCCCCCTGAGCACCGTGGCCCTTCCCCGCTATGACATCGGCCAACGGGCCATGTGGATGCTCATCCAGCGGCTGGATCCCGGAAGCCCCGTGGGAGAGGGTTTCCTGGAGTCCCAGATCCCTGCGGGATGGGTGCCCCGGAGGTCGACGGAACTCTAAGTGGCTTTATAGTGAAGGTTTATCCGTGTTGTGGGCATCCTGGGTAGGGAGGTTGGTCCGCTCCCGGATCACGTAGGCGTAGACCATGGGCACGATGCCCAGAACGGCCACTGTGACCATCATTCCGACGAAGGCGGCCTTTTCCGGCAGCAGGGCAAGGGGAAGCAGGAGGGCGCCCCCCGCCACCGAGAGCCAACCCGCCATGCGGTGCGTGCGCTTCCAGACCTCCCGGCTCTCGAGGGTTGGCGGGATGCGCACGCCCACCCAGGCGTTGGGCTCGAGCCTAGGCATGAAGTTGCCCAGGACGATGAAGAAGAGGCCCATCAGGAACACCATCTTGCTGATCATGAACACCGTGCCACCCAGGATGGAATGTAGGATCACGCCATGGAGGGCCCCCATGAAGAGGAGCACCAGCCCCCGAAGGGTTCGCTTGGTGCGGGGCTCCATGAGGCGGGAAGCCTTGAAGTCCAGGCGTCCCCAGTCCAGGACCAGGATGAAGGCATAGACGGCCGTGGCGATGCCGGGCAGCAGGAAGGCCGCTTCCAGGGGGCCACCCCAGCGGTCCACTTCTCCGGCCAGATTCCAATGGGCGGGCACCCGGGCGGGGAGGTGCACCAGGGCCCAGGCGCTGAGCCCCCACAGCGCAACCAGCAGGGCGCCGTTCACCCATTCCTTGGTGATTTCCCGTCCTCCTTGGGGGCTTTCGGAGGGGGCGAGGGAGGGAAGAAGGTCATCAGCCATT
>CAZPUI010001133.1:0-1578 GCA_964589695.1 uncultured Solibacteraceae bacterium
TGATGCGGGTGCAGTGAAGCTCCGCCGTGACCCTTTGTCCCTCGATCAATTGGTCGCGATACAGGTCAATGCCCATCAAACCCAGGCGGAGGCCAAGGGGATTGCGTTGGCATTCGAGAGCCAATCCCCGATTGAATTTGCGGGTGACGAACGGTGGCTGCACCAACTGCTTGGCAACCTCCTCGACAACGGTTTGAAATTCACGCCCCATGGGGGGAGAGTCTGGGTATCCCTGGTCCAGGAAGCCGAGACGATCCAACTTCGCGTTCGAGATACCGGTCCGGGGATCCCCACCGAGGACCTGTCCCGTATCTTTGACCGGTTCTTCCGTTCGGATCCCTCGCGGTCACAAATCTCGGTGCCAGGCATCGGCCTGGGGCTGTCCATTGCAGGCTGGATCGCCAAAATGCATGGTGGAGAGATCCAGGTATCCAATCATCCTGAGGGCGGGGCGGTATTCCTGGTCCTGCTTCCCCGGCCAGCAGCGGGACCCTAATGATGCACGTGGCCGGGGCCGCCTGAGGGCATCCCCTTGGGCATGGCACCGCCTGGAGCCATGGCACCGGGTGCCATGGACCCGTTCGGGCGCATCCCCTGGCCCCAGGATTGTTCACCGAATCCACGAGCCCGCATCGTTTCTACCTTGGGTTGGCTGCCAGGTCCGAACGCGGACCATTCTCCCGCCTTGACCTGGATCGGCTGCATCCCCGGAGTAGTACCGAGCACCTCTACCACCCCCTCGAAGACCGCCAGAGTGGACTTCCCTTTTTTGTCCACCTCAACCCCGTACCTTGTTCCCCGCACGGCCAAAAGGGCACCAGGAACCGCGACCCGACGCTCGACCCGGTTCCCTTCAACCAGGGCTTGGAAGAACCCTTTGATTCGGCCATGGCTGAGCACAACCAGGACGCCCGGTTCACCACCGGCAAGCTGGACTTGGGTGTCGGCGAACACCTCGAAGCGGGAATTCCTTTCCGGCACGGAAATCACCGTCTGGCCCAACCAACCGGTCCGAACCCTGTCCCCGGAGGTGGCGGTATCGCCCTTCACTGCTCGGGTTTCCTTGCCCTGATCTCCTCCATGCAAGCGGTAGACCGTTCGCTTGACCTCATCGAACCGATAGGTGAGAGCTTCAGGCCCAGGCTCCGCTGCTTGGAGCAGGGCAAAGGCCACAGGAGCTAGGACGTGGATCATGGGTCGCCTCCCTCGGAATCATCCGTTTCGTCACTTTCAGTCCGCCGTAGCTTGCGTCCCAGGGTCTTGCGCTCGATTCCCAGAATGCGGGCGGCCTCGGTCTTGTTCCCCCGGGTGTGTGACAGCACCGCGAGGATGTACATGCGTTCCATTTCATCCAGGGGAACGAAGGGCTCCCTGAAACTCCAAGGTGCAAGAGGCGGTGGGTGACCGGTTTCATTTGTCGATGCCCGGGAGCCCAGGACCCGTTCAACCGCGGCAGCATCGCCGAGGGAATTCGCCTCGATGAGCACTCGCCGGATCACGTGTCCAAGCTCACGGACATTGCCCGGCCATGGCTGGGCGGCCAGAACGGACATGACTTCCTTCGAGGGGCTGCCCCCC
>CAZPUI010001134.1:0-1574 GCA_964589695.1 uncultured Solibacteraceae bacterium
CGGTCGAGGTCGTTGAGGGTGAGTTTTTTGATGATGGGGCGGCCGTGGGGACGGGGCCCCATCCGCGGTCGCGCAGCGAGCGCGGGAGGACAGCGCTATGGCGCTGTCCGATATGGGGGACGGGCCCCTCTCCGGGTCCTTGGCGCGCAGCGTCACGGACCCGGGAGGCCAGCGCCCACGCGCTGGCCGATCGAGGGGTAGTCCCGTCCCGTGCCCCCCCGCGAGGGGCCCGCCAGGGCCCCGAGTGGAAGGCCGCGGGTCGTCAGGTCTTGCGGCCGAAGCTGCGGTCGAGGTCGTTGAGGGTGAGTTTTTTGATGATGGGGCGGCCGTGGGGACGGGGCCCCATCCGCGGTCGCGCAGCGAGCGCGGGAGGACAGCGCTATGGCGCTGTCCGATATGGGGGACGGGCCCCTCTCCGGGTCCTTGGCGCGCAGCGTCACGGACCCGGGAGGCCAGCGCCCACGCGCTGGCCGATCGAGGGGTAGTCCCGTCCCGTGCCCCCCCGCGAGGGGCCCGCCAGGGCCCCGAGTGGAAGGCCGCGGGTCGTCAGGTCTTGCGGCCGAAGCTGCGATCGAGGTCGTTGAGGGTCAGCTTTTTGAGGATGGGGCGGCCGTGGGGGCACGTCTGCGGCACCTCGCACGCCAGCAGATCCTGGACCAGTCGCAAGGCCAGGGCGTCCGACAGACGGGCATGTTTCTTGATGGCCGCACGGCAAGCCAACTCGGCGTTGAGGTCCCTCCTGAAGTGCTCCAGGTCCGGTTTGCCGGCCTCCTCCATCCGCTGGAGGAGGTGCTCCAGGAGACCCTCGGGATCCCGATCCGCCAGAAAGTCCGGCAGGCCGCGCACCACCAGGGCATCCGCAGAGAAGGCCTCCACTTCCAGGCCGGCGCAGTTCAGTTCTTCCAGCCATGGATGGAGCCGTGCCATCGCCGCAGGCCCCAGGGTCAGCACCCTGGGGGGCAGCAGGGGCTGGATGGCGGGTCGGTGCCGCCGCAGGAAGAGCCGTTCGTAGAGCACCCTCTCATGGGCCACATGCTGGTCCACAATCCATAGTTCGGGACCGGTCTCGGCCTCCACCTCCACCACCAGGTAGGTGTCCTGGAAGGCCCCCAGGTAGCGGAACCCGGGCTCTGGAAGCTCGACCGGTCCCGGGCTTTCCTTGGGAGAAACCTCCTGGGCTTCAGGTTCCCACCGCTCCGCCACCCGTGGTGAGCCCGTCCAGGTGGGGTAGGGTCGATCCAGGGCCGGGGCCTGATTCACCACCTCCCATAGCCTGGGGTGCTGGGGCGCCACGGGCCGGGGAGGCGTGTCCTCGGGGCTCTCCTCGGGCTTGGGCGGCAGCTCCAGCACGCTGGCGAGCCCCCCCCGTAGCTGTTCCCAGGCTTCCCGGGTGGATCGTGCCACCCAAGGGAAGATCCGCTGGGGATCCCTGAAGCGCACCTCCGCCTTGGTGGGATGGACGTTCACATCCACCGCCTCCGGTGGAAGGTCCAGGAAGAGGACGGCTGCAGGGAAGGCACCTTTGGGAAAGAAGCCTTCCCAGCCCTCCGACAGGGCGGCCATCAGCAATCGAT
>CAZPUI010001135.1:0-1571 GCA_964589695.1 uncultured Solibacteraceae bacterium
CTGGACCCTGCCGGACAACATGGCCGTGGCCGTGCACCCGGAGTTCGACTACGTGCTGGCCGAGGCCGGGGGCAACATCTACGTCATGGCCGCGCGCCTCTTGGCCCCCTGCGCCGAGATCTTCGGCTGGGACAGCCCCAAGGTGGCGGAACGGGTGGACCAGATGAAACTGGAGTCCCACACCTACCAGGGCTTTCCGGTCTTCTTCTGGGACCTGCTGGGGGCCCAGGGGCATCCGGTGCGCACCACCATCAGCGAGATGGGCCACCTCCTCCTGGCCCGGCTGCTGGGCCTCAACGACACCCAGGCTGGGGTCCTCAACCTGGTCTTCAAGGTGGCGGATGACCAGGGCCTGCTGCTCCTGGACCTCAAGGACCTCCGGGCCATGCTGGCCTTCACCGGCGAACACGCCGCGGAACTGCGCACCACCTATGGCAATGTGAGTGCCGCCAGCCTGGGGGCCATCCAGCGCTCCCTGCTGGAGCTGGAGAACCAGGGCGGCGACCGCTTCTTCGGCGAACCCGCCCTCAACCTGGACGACCTGCTCCAGACGGACTAGAAGGGCCGGGGCATCATCCACATCCTGGCGGCGGACAAGCTCATCAACGCCCCCAAGCTCTATGCCACCTTCCTGCTCTGGCTCCTCAGCGAACTCTTCGAGCAGCTGCCGGAGGTGGGGGACCCCGAAAAGCCGAAATTGGCCTTCTTCTTCGACGAGGCCCACCTGCTCTTCAGCGATGCGCCGGACGCCCTGCTCCAGAAGGTGGAGCAGGTGGTGCGCCTGGTGCGCTCCAAGGGCGTGGGCATCTACTTTGTGAGCCAGAACCCTCTGGACATCCCCGACCTGGTCCTGGGCCAGCTGGGCAACCGCGTCCAGCACGCCCTTCGGGCCTTCACCCCCCGGGACCAGAAGGCCGTGCGGGCGGCGGCGGAGACCTTCCGGGCGAACCCGGACCTGGAGGTGGCCAAGGTCATCACGGAGTTGGAAGTGGGCGAGGCCCTCGTGAGCTTCCTGGACGAGAAGGGGCGGCCGGGCATCGTGGAGCGGGCCTACATCTGCCCTCCCGAGAGCCAGCTGCGCCCCCTGGAGCCCGCCGAGCGCCAGGCGGCGGTGGCCGCGAGTCCCATTGCCGGGTTCTACGAGCGGGTCGTGGACCGGGAAAGCGCCTACGAGCGGCTGAAGGCCAAGGCCGAAGCCCAGGCCCAGGTGGAAGCCCAGACCGAGGCACAGAAGGTGGCGGAGAAGGAAGCCAGGGCTGCCCAGCGGCAGGGCCCCGGGGGCGCCACCATCTTCGAAGCCTTCGGCAAGAGCGTGGCCCGGGCCGCGGGCAGCGCCGTGGGCCGCCAACTTATACGTGGCGTCATGGGCAGCCTCTTCGGAGGGGGGAAGTCCAAGTCCCTGTGGTGAGCCGCTGAACAACAATTTTCCGATCAACTTCAGGCCGCCCTAAGGAGCTGTAACCAGCTAACCCGATAAGCACAGGTTATTTCGTACCAACTCCTAATCAGCCCCGGGCGTAGCGCTGGAGCTTGGGAATGTCGATGATACGCACCACGGGAAAGGTGCTCTG
>CAZPUI010001136.1:0-1569 GCA_964589695.1 uncultured Solibacteraceae bacterium
CCGAGGACGGGCCCATCAACGCCAGCAACCCGTGCTCCGAGTACATGTTCCTGGACGACACGGCCTGCAACCTGGCCTCCCTGAACCTCTGCGCCTTCCTCACCCCCGATGGCGGCTTCGACCTGGAGGGCTACCGCCACGCCATCCGCCTGTGGACCACGGTGCTGGAGATCTCCGTCCTCATGGCCCAGTTCCCCAGCGAGCGCATCGCCCAGCTGAGCCACGATTTCCGGACCCTGGGCCTGGGCTATGCCAACCTGGGCGCCATGCTCATGCGGCTGGGGATCCCCTATGATTCCGAACTGGGCACCCAGTGGTGTGCCAGCCTCACGGCCATCCTCACGGGGGATGCCTACGCCACCAGCGCCGAAATGGCCCGTGAACTGGGCCCCTTCCCGGGCTACGCCCGCAACGCCAAGCACATGCTGCGGGTCATCCGGAACCACCGGAGGGCCGCCTACTGCGCACCGGATTCCGAGTACGAGACCCTCTCCATCCGCCCCCAGGGGCTCACGGGCAAGGGCCTGCCCAAGCGCATCCTGGAGGCCGCGCGCCAGGCCTGGGACCGTGCCCTGGAGCTGGGAGAGGCCCACGGCTACCGCAATGCCCAGGTGAGCGTCCTGGCCCCCACGGGCACCATCGGCCTCCTCATGGACTGCGACACCACGGGCATCGAACCTGACTTTGCCTTGGTGAAGTTCAAGAAACTGGCGGGAGGCGGCTACTTCAAGCTGGTGAACCGCGCCATCCCCGAGGCCCTGGCCCGCCTGGGCTATGCCCCGGACCAGATCCGCACCATCGAGCGCCACGTGGTGGGCTGGACCGAAGTCACGGATGAAACGCCTGGCATCGGCCGCAGGGCCTTCCTGGCCAAGGGCTGGCAGGAGGAGGACCTGAAGGCCCTGGAGGAGCGTCTCGTGGGCGCCTTCGATCCCACCTACGTGCTGCCCATGGACCGCCTCAAGGCCGAATTCGGCGAGGAGGCCACCCAGACCTTCGCCCAGGCCCTCACGGGGTTCATGACGGTGGAAGGGGCTCCGTACCTGAAGGACGAGCACCTTCCCATCTTCGACTGCGCCAACAAGTGCGGGCGCCTGGGCAAGCGCTACATCGCCCCCATGGGCCACTTGGCCATGATGGGAGCCGCCCAGCCCTTCCTGAGCGGTGCCATCAGCAAGACCATCAACATGACGGGCGAAAGCACGGTGGAGGACATCGGCAAGGTCAACGAGGCCTCCTGGCGCCTCATGCTCAAGGCCGTGGCCCTGTACCGGGATGGCTCCAAGATGAGCCAGGCCCTGGCCACCAACCTGGACCTGCTGGAAGGCATCGACACCCTGGTGGACGAAGAGGCACCCCCCGCCGTGAAGACCCCCGTGGTGGCCCAGGCCTTGGTCCAGCAGGTGGTGCGCACCTACCGCCGCAAACTCCCGGATCGCCGGGGTGGCTACACCCAGGCCGCCAATGTGGCGGGCACCAAACTCTACCTGCGTACCGGAGAATACGAGGATGGTGCCCTTGGCGAGATCTTCCTGGACATTCACAAAGAGGGCGCGGCCTTCCGCAGCC
>CAZPUI010001137.1:0-1569 GCA_964589695.1 uncultured Solibacteraceae bacterium
GAGGCAGGGCAGGGCTCCACGCCCAGTCGGGCATTGCCGGGGACGAGGGCACCACCCCGGGGGTGCGCATCGCCATTGGCTGCGAACCGGACATGCCCGCCCAGATCCAGCTCCAGGCCCGGCTCCAGGCGGCCTTTGACACTGGGGTCAGCGACATCCTGTGCTTTGATCCTTCCGCCCGCCACAACCCCGAGGGGGTGCTGCGCATCGTGGAAGGGGCCCTGGGGGCCGGACTGCGCATGCTTTCCATCGGCAGTTCCGACGCAGAAGTCGTGCGGATCTCGGGGTACCTCATGAAGCGGCGGGATCTGGAGCGGGTGCGCCAGGGCCTGTCCATGCGGGAGGAGAGCGCCGCCCTGGGGGAGGAGGCGGTGCAGAAGCAGCACACCCTGTCCCGGCGGGTGCGTGGTCTTGCCTGAACCCGTCGGGATCCTTCACCGCATCCTGGCTCCCAGCTTCGTGGATGGACCCGGCAGCCGCATGGCCGTGTTCCTCCAGGGCTGTGAATTCCGGTGCCCCACCTGCCACAACCCCGAAACCCAGGGGCGCTGCTTGAACTGCGGTCTGTGCGTGCCGGCCTGCCCCCACCAGGCGCTGCGGTTGGTGGCCCCTGGGGTCCAGCATCTTCCGGAAGCCTGCCAGAACTGTGGGGCCTGCGAGCTGGCCTGCCCCCATTTCGGCACCCCCCGGACCTTCCCGCTGACCCCCCAGGAACTGCTGGCAAAGGCCCTGCCCTGGGTGCCCTTCCTGGACGGCCTGACCTTCACGGGGGGGGAATGCACGGGCCAGCCCGAGTTCCTGGTGGCCGCCGCCCGACTTCTGCACCAGCGCACACCCTGGACGGTGCTGGTGGACACCCATGGGGACATGCCTCCAGCCACCCTGGGGCAATTGGCGGAGGTCACGGACGGGTTCCTCTTCGACCTCAAGGCCCTGGAGCCCGCCATGTTCCTGGCGCTCACGGGACGTGAACCGTCCCGCATGCTGGCCAACCTGGAAACCGCGGCCAGGTTGGACAAGCTGCGGGAGGTCCGGATCCTGGTGGTGCCCGGTCACACGGACCGCCTGGAGGTGTTCGAGGCCATGGTGGCCCATGTGGCGGCCCTGGGTGGCAGCGCCATTCTCCGGTTGCAGCCCTTCCGGCGCCACGGGGTGCGGGGCGCCGGCAGGGATTGGCCCGAGCCTTCCCTGGCCAGGCTGCAGGTGCTGAGGGAAAGGGCCGAGGCGGAATTGGGAAAAGAGCGGGTGATCTGCCCCGCGCTGGCCCAGCCCACAGGTGTTCCCCCGTCGGTGCAAGGCTGAAGCTCACCCGAGGCCATTCCCCTCAGCACATGTAGGGCGATCGGGAGCAGACGCCGCCATCGGTGACATTGGGGCAGTTCACCCGGGGACAGGCCGATGGGGCGGTGGGGTTCAGGCAGGGGGATTTGCAAGTGTAGTTGGTCCCGGCCAACGTCGTGCAGTGGTATGCGCAGGACCCACCCGCACTGGCCGCAGGATCAATGGTGCAGGTGTAGATGCAAGTGCCAGCCGCGCTTGCTGGCAAAGCGGCCGCACCTCCTGGGTGGG
>CAZPUI010001138.1:0-1568 GCA_964589695.1 uncultured Solibacteraceae bacterium
GATGTCGAACCAGTAGTTGTAGCGGAAGGAGCCTTCGAAGCCGAACCGGTTCTGCCCGGCACTGTCCATCACCATGCGGCAGGCCCCGGGGAAGGCCTCCTTGCCCTCCTCCAGCACCACCTCCTGATCGGATTCGTGCACGAAGAGGAACCCGGCCCCTCGGAAGGTCCAGGGCTTCTGGTACTGCCGGGTGTAATTCTCCACGGCCCAGGGGGGCACTTCTTCGCCGGGTCGCAGGTCGGGGAAGTAGCGGGCGATCCAACCCGTCCAGCGAAAACCCATCCAGTCGCAGAAGGCCTTTCGCGCGGCCCATCCCGTGGGGCTGGCGAAGGTGTTGAACTCCCCCACGAGAATCCCCCCGTGGGCCACCGCCCGCTTCATGGCATCCACCTCCTTCACCTCCAGGCCGCCGTAGAGCTTCTTGGTACGGTTGCCCAGGTTCTGCCCATAAAACTCCTCCTCGTACACGCCGTAGGTGTCGGCCACATAGAAGAGCTGGGTGGGGGTGTCCAGGGCGGGTTCCCGAAGGGACCAGCGCTTGCCGGGGAGGGGCACGAAGCCGTAATAGTCCTCCGCCGCATCGTAGGTCCGCCCTTCGGACGGTTCCAGTTTCAGGTGGCGCAGGAGCCACACCAGTCCCAGGTGCTCCCGGCGGGAGGTCTCGGCCACGGTCTTGTCCATGATGCGGACGCTCAGAATCTGGGAAGGTTGCAGCATCCACGCCAGCCAGGGAAGGCAGGCCAGCATTCCCAGGATGAGGCCCCACCACCAGTGGCGGAAAGGATGGGTCGCGTGGGGTTCACCTGTATCCATGACCCCAGTTTGATGTCAAACCGCGCGCGCTCGCTATCGCACGATCCGGGTCCCCACGGTGGCGTAGGGCTCGTTCTTCAGGGCCTCGGGGGAGGTGATCAGCACTTCCTGGCCCCCGGCCTCGATGAAGGCCACGGCACTCTCGATCTTCGGGCCCATGCTCCCCGCGGGGAACTGGCCATCCTTCAGATGCTGCTTGGCCTCCTCCACGGTCATGCGATCCATCCACCGCTGGGTGGGTTTGCCGAAATCCAAGGCCACCTTGGGCACCCCCGTGAGGATGACGTAGGTCGCGGCCCCCAGTTGCTCCGCCAACAGGCTGGAGAGGCGGTCCTTGTCGATGACGGCCTCCACCCCCACCAGGTATCCAGAGGCATCCCGGATCACGGGAATGCCCCCACCCCCCCCGGCAATGACGCAGTGTCCCGCCTCCAGCAGGGTCTTGATGCCTTCCAGCTGAACGATCTCCAGGGGCTTGGGGGAGGGCACCACCTTGCGCCAGCCCCGGCCCGCATCCTCCCGCATCTGCCAACCCTTCTGCTTCATCAGTTCCAGGGCCCGGAACTCCTGGTAGAAGGGCCCCACGGGCTTGGTGGGATCCTTGAAACCCTTGTCCTCCTTGTCCACCACCACCTCCGTCAGGAGCGTGGTGACGGGCGTGGCGAGGCCCATGAACCGAAGACGGTTGATGAGGGTGCGTTCGATCATGTAGCCCATGGAGCCCTGGGTCATGGCATCGGCGATGTCCAGGGTGT
>CAZPUI010001139.1:0-1568 GCA_964589695.1 uncultured Solibacteraceae bacterium
CCGATGGCAAAGCAGCCCGCCAGCGTGTCCAGCTTGTCCGCCACGGCCAGGACACCCCCCAGGGGCGTGTCGGGAATGGGTCCTTCGGCGGAAACGGGCTGGTAGTGCTCCTTCACGGCCCTCCATACGGGATCCGGGGCCCCTTCATGCTTCAGATACTCGCCGCCCATGGCCCCCTGGAGCTCGGGGAATTCCCCCACCATGAGCGTGACCAGGTCCGCCTTGCACAGCGTTCCTGCGGTACTGGCCTGGTCCGCATCCAGCCCCAGTCGACCCGCCAGGGTCTGGGCCAGGCGGGCGATGCGCCCGGACTTCTCCCGGTAGCTTCCGAGTTCGCGGTGGAAGGTCAACTGCTCCAGCTTCTCCAGACGCTGGGCCAGGGGCGTCTTGAGATCCTCGGCGAAGAAGAAACGGGCATCGTAGAGCCGGGCCTTGAGCACCCACTCGTTGCCACTGGCGATGAAACCTTCGGGGTCATCCGGGCGGTTGGCGGCGGTGAGAAAGTACGGCAGCAGTTCGCCCCCGGGTCCCTCGATGCAGAAGGCCTTCTGGTGCTCCTTCAGGCTCGTGACGAGCACCTCCTTGGGCAGGGTCATGAACTCCGCGGGGAACGCGCCCCGGAGGATCCGCGGGAACTACACGATGAGGGCCAGGGTGTCCAGGAGTTCCTCGTCTCTCGTGGGCGTTCCGCCCACAAGCTGGGCCAGGTCCGCCAATTGGTGGGCCAGAAGGTCGCGGCGTTGCTCGAAGGACACCACGATCCCTGCGGCCTCCAGGGCGGCCTCGTAGGCCTCAGGAGAGGCCACCACCACGGGTTCCGGGTGCTGGAGATGGAAGAGCCGGTGCCCCAGGGTCGTGCCGCAGGTCCGGATGCCATCCACCTCGAAGGGCACCACCTCGGTGCCAAAACGGCACAGCAGGTTGCGGATGGGCCTCACGAAGGTGAACTCGCTCCGGCCCCAGCGCATGGCCTTGGGGACATGGAGTCCCCCGATGAGCTTCGGCAGCGCCTCCGCCAGGAGGTCTAGTGTGGGGCGTCCCGCCTTGGTGAGGGTCACCACCGCGCAGGGTTCCTTCTTCCCCGCCGGCTGCTCGAAGCGCACCGCTTCGAAGCCCACCCCCCATTTCTCCGCGAATTTCAGTCCCTGGAGGATGGGCTGACCCTCCCCATCCACACACATCCGCTGGGGCGGCCCCACCTGGGTCTCCGTCTGGTCGTCCTGGCGGACGACCAGGTTGGAGAAGCGCCAGGCCAGCTTGCGGGGGCTATAGAAGGACTCGCAGTGTATGTTGCTCGTCCCATGCGCATCCACCGTCGCCAGCTTGTTCTGATCGCTGAAGGTGGCGAAGGCATTTTCAAACTCCTCCGCCAACGGCCGGAGAAACCGCGCCGGAATCTCCTCGCAGTGCACTTCCACCAACACCGTCCGCGTCTCGCCCATCGCATCACCCTCTTCAGTTCAAAGTCCCGTTGACCCAACCCATTTCACCGTTTGGCCCCACCCCATTTTGCTTTTTACCGTGAATCCCACCCCAAGCCGGAATCCTCCCAAGGCAAACAACAAACG
>CAZPUI010001140.1:0-1565 GCA_964589695.1 uncultured Solibacteraceae bacterium
AAAAGCAAAAAATGGGATCTGAAAAGCCTTTTTCATTTCTCCGTGTTCTTTCCTCCGTGCCCTCCGTGTTCTCCGTGTTTCATCTCTTTAGGCGGGTTCGGGAACGCTGGTGGTGTAGTTCAACAGTCCGCCGGCGAGCAGGATCTGACGCTGGCGTTCGGAGAGGGCGTAGGTGCAGGGGATGGGGGTCTGGCCGGGCACCTGGAGGCTCAGGGGCTGTCCGGCTTCCAGGATGGCGCGCACATTGGGAATCTCGAACTCCACACCGGCCTGAATGCGGTCGTAGTCGGCGGGATCGGCGAAGACCAGGGGCAGGATGCCGAAATTCACCAGGTTCGCGGCGTGGATGCGCTCGAAGGACTTGGCAAGCACGGCCTTGACGCCCAGGTACATCGGGCACATGGCGGCGTGTTCGCGGCTGGAACCCTGGCCGTAGGACTCCCCCGCCACGATGATGTTCTGCCAACCCTTGGCCTTGTTGTCCAGGCACCGTGCATGGAAGGTGGCGTCCACGTTCTCGAACACGTACTGGGCGTACTTGGGCACGTTGGAGCGGTACTTCAGGCGGGAACCCGCGGGCATGATGTGGTCCGTGGTGATCTTCTCGCCGACCTTGATGGCGATCATGCCCTTCAGGGTGCCGGACATGGGCTGATTGCTCGGGGGCTCACCGATGTTGGGCCCGCGGAAGATCGGGGTCTCGCGGCCCGCCGGGGTCGGGAAGATGAACATGGAATCATCGATGGTGAATTCCGTGGGCTCGGCGATCTGGGGGCACGGGATGCCCGCGTTCCGGGGATCGGTGAAGGTGCCGGTGATGGCGGCCACGGAGGCCACTTCCGGGCTCACCAGGTAGACCTGGGCGTCCTGGGTGCCACTGCGGGCTTCGAAATTGCGGTTGGAGGTGCGCAGGGAGACGCCGCCGCTCTTGGGGGAGAAGTGGTTGCCGATGCAGAAGCCACAGGCGCTCTCCAGCAGGCGGGCGCCGCTGTCCAGCATGTCCGCCAAGCCGCCATCCTTGGCCAACATCTGGAGCACTTGGCGGGAGCCGGGGGCCACCCCCACGCTCACATCGGGGTGGACCCGCTGGCCCTTCAGGATGGCAGCGGTGGTGCGCAGGTCCTTGAGGGATGAGTTGGTGCAGGAGCCGATGCACACCTGGTCCACCTTCAGACCCGCCAGTTCGCTCACCTTCTTGATGTTGCCAGGGCTGTGGGGGCAGGCCGCCAGGGGTTCCAGGGTGCCGAGGTCCACTTCAACGGTGCGCTCGTACGCCGCGCCCTCGTCCGCCACCAGGAGGCTCCAGTCCTGCTCCCGGGCCTGGGCCTTGAGGAAGCCGCGGGTGGTCTCATCCGAGGGGAAGATGGAGGTGGTGACGCCCATCTCGGCGCCCATGTTGGTGATGGTGGCGCGTTCGGGCACGGACAGGGTGGCCACACCCGGGCCACCGTACTCCAGGATGACCCCCACGTTGCCCTTGGTGGTGAAGATGGAGAGCAGGTGGAGCACCACATCCTTGGCGGTGACCCAGGGGTTCAGGCGGCCCACCAGGCGCACCAGCACGA
>CAZPUI010001141.1:0-1562 GCA_964589695.1 uncultured Solibacteraceae bacterium
TGCTGCTCTCCAGCCTGATCCTTCTGCTGTTATACTGGCAGTGGCGGCCGATCCGGTGGCCAAGCGGGCGGAGCTGATCGAGCTCTACAAGGAGAAGTTCGCCAATCCCTTCGTGGCCGCTACCCGTGGGTACCTGGACGATATGATCGACCCCGCCGATACCCGACCGCGCCTGATCGAAGCCCTCAAGATGTGCGAGAGCAAGCGGGATTCCAATCCGCCCCGCAAGCACAGCACCATGCCCCTCTGAGGAGGATCCCATGTCCAAGAAGACCTCTGTCGCCGAACTGGCTTCCCTGCTCTCCGGTCCCTACAGCCATCTGGAGCTGGGGGGCGTCAACGATCACGCCCTGTACCTCATGAACTTCAAGGGCGAATATGCCTGGCACCAGCATGCCGAGGGCGAGTTGTACTTCGTTCTGGAAGGGGAGATCACCATCCGCTTCAAGAATGCCCCTGCGGAAAAGCTGAGCAAGGGCGAGTGCCTGAGCGTGGCCGCCTATGTCACCCACAGTTCCCAGTCCGTGGAAGGGGCGCTGGTGCTCATGGTGAAGCCCAAGGACATGTTCCCCCGTCCCCAGGACATGGAGTAGCCAATGGGACCCGTCAGAATCACCGAGACCCTGCTGCGGGATGCCCACCAGTCCCTACTGGCCACCCGCATGCGCACCGAGGACATGCTGCCCTTCTGTGAAGACCTGGACGCCATTGGCTACCACAGCCTGGAAGTCTGGGGGGGCGCCACCTTTGACACCGCCATGCGGTTCCTGGGGGAATGCCCCTGGGAGCGGCTGCGCACCCTCAAGAAGGCCCTGCCCAACACCAAGCTCCAGATGCTGCTCCGGGGCCAGAACGTGGTGGGCTACAAGCACTACCCCGACGACATCGCCGAGAAGTTCGTCGTCCTGGCCCGGCAGAATGGCATCGATATCTTCCGCATCTTCGATGCCCTCAACGATCTCCGGAACATGGAATTCACTATGAGGATCGCCAAGCGGGAAGGGGGTCATGTCCAGGGCACCATCAGCTACACCGTGAGTCCCGTGCACACCCTGGAAGCCTTCGTGAAGATGGGCTGCGACCTCAGGGATCTGGGGGCGGATTCCATCTGCATCAAGGACATGGCCGGTCTCATCAGCCCCTACATCGCCTACGACCTCGTGAAGGCGCTGAAGGAGAACGTGGGCCTGCCGGTGCAGTTGCACACCCACTATACTTCCGGTTTCGGGACGGCCTCCCTCATCAAGGCCGCCGAAGCGGGCGTGGATGTGGTGGACTGCGCCATCTCGGCCATGGCCATGAGCACCAGCCAGCCCCCCACCGAAACCCTGGTGGCGGCCCTCAAGGGCACCGAGCGCGACCCCTGCATGGATCTGGGCAAGCTGGCGGACATTGCCCGCCGCATGACCGAAGTGCGGAAGAAATACATCAGTTTCGAAGCGGGCATCGCCCCGGTGGATGTCAACGTCCTGCAGTTCCAGGTGCCCGGCGGCATGCTCTCCAATATGGTCAGCCAGCTGCGCCAGTCCAATGCCATGGACAAGTACTACGACGTGCTGGAC
>CAZPUI010001142.1:0-1555 GCA_964589695.1 uncultured Solibacteraceae bacterium
CATACTTCTCGTGGTTCACACCAAGACGAACATGGGGGTGTCGTCCTTGCTGGGGGCGCTCTGGATGACCTTCTTCGCACCGGCCCTCAGGTGGGGCTCGCAGCTTTCCTTCGTGAGGAAGAGGCCCGTGGCATCCACCACGATATCGGCGCCCACCTCGTCCCACTTCAGGTTGGCAGGATCCTTTTCTGCGGTGAGGCGGATGGACTTGCCATTCACCACCAGGTTCGAGCCCTCGACCTTGACCTCGCCCTTGAAGCGCCCGTGGACGGAGTCGTAGCAGAGCATGTAGGCCAGGTAGTCGGGTTCGAGAAGGTCATTGATTCCGACGATCTCCAGGTCGGGGAAATGCTGCACCGCCGCGCGGAAGACCATCCGGCCAATGCGCCCGAATCCGTTGATGCCCACCTTGATCATGGTGCCTCCTGGTCACCCCACCAGGCGCGCCAGCGACCATGCGGGCCGAGCCTAGCAGGCGGTTTCAGAGTAGCGCACACCCCGGACCGTGGGTTCCAGCTTTTTGGCCAGCGTGTTGCGATGGATCCCCAGATGGCGCGCGGTGGCGCTGTGGTTGCCCTTGTGGGCGGCCAGCAGCTTCAGCAGGTAGGCCCGCTCGAACTCTCGGCACGCCATCTCCAGGGGGATCTCCTTGCCAACCATTTCAGACACGAGATCTTCCAGGAGTCTTCGCATGGGGTTCATCTCCGCTGGGTACCATTTTGGGGCTCTCGAAACTAGCACCCTTGGAATGTCTGGAAAAGGCCGAAAATCAGTGCCAGTGCTTCACGACATGCGGATAACGCTGTGGAATGATGGTGGACTCCGGAGAGGACAAGATGCGTAAGACCAAGCTCGTGATCACCGTAGGACCCGCACTGACAGAAGGTGGCCCCCTGCGGGAAACCCTGAAATTGGCCGATGTGATTCGCATCAATGCCAGCCACAGTACCCCCGAGGACCGCACCCCCGTGCTGGAATCCCTGCGGAAGGTCCTGGGGGAGCTCGGTCGAGAGATCCCCATCTTCCTGGACCTCCAGGGCCCCAAGTGGCGCGTGGGGCTGCTCCCGGCACCCGTGATGCTGGAGGTGGGGACCCGGGGGGCCCTGGTGCCGCCGGGAGTACCAAGCCCCACCGACGTGGCCTGGTGGGCGCCGCTGCCCCATCCCGAGCTCTTCGCAGGGGCCCGTCCTGGCCAAACCTGGGAGCTGGATGATGGGGCCCTCCAGCTGCAGGTGCTCCAGGCCCTGGGGGACCGCATCGACTTCGAGGTGAAGGTGGGGGGGCTCCTCAAGTCCCGGAAGGGTGTTCATCCCGTGGGCCTGGATGTGGCCTTCGATCCCCTTACCCTCAAGGATCTGGAGGACCTCCAGTGGGGGGTGGAACACAACGTGGACCTCTTCGCCCAGAGTTTCGTGCGCCGCGTCGAGGATGTGGAAGCCCTGGCCGTGCGGGTCCAGGCACTGGGGGGCTACCAGACCATCATCGCCAAGATCGCACATCTCAAGGCCCTGGACAATCTGGCCTCGATCCTGAAGGCCAGCTGGGGCGTCCTGGT
>CAZPUI010001143.1:0-1554 GCA_964589695.1 uncultured Solibacteraceae bacterium
CTGACTCCGACTGGAGGTAGACCTGGAGCTTCTTGGAGAAGGTGGTCTTGCCCGAGCTGGAGGGACCGGCGATGAGCACGATCCGGGTGGTGTCCTTGGCCTTGACCTGCTCCACGATCTCCAGGATCCGCTTGTTCTGAAGGGATTCGGTGATGAGCGTGATCTCCAGGGCATGGCCATTCACGATCTTCTCGTTCAGATCGCCCACGGTCTCGAAGCCCAGGATGTGCTCCCATTTCTGCTGCTGCTTGTAGACGGCAAAGAGCTTCTCCTGATCCACGTAGGGCGAGAACTCAGGGAAGGTCTTCCGGGTGGGATGCCGCAGCAGGAGACCCTCGTGGTACTTGGTGAGCTGGAAGTGGCAGAGCAGCTCGGTGTTGCTCACGTACGAGGTCAGCCCGATGCCCTTGTGGGCCTTGATGCCCGCCACCAGGATGCTGTTCAGGTAGGAGTATTTGAGGAAGGTGCGGCTGTCGGCGTCATTGCCGAAGGTGGCCAGGGCGGTGTCCTTGTCCACCAGGTGGGTCTCCACGGGAAGGTGGAGGTTCACGGTCTCCCGCATGAGGGCATCCAGGGCCTGAACCATGTCGGGGGTGACATCCTCCTCGGGCTGCAGGTAGAAGAAGATGCCATCGGACAGTGAGTGGCTGATCACCAGCCGCTTCTCCGGGTAGAGCTTGTGCCAGCAGTAGGTGAGCATGAACACGAGGGAATCGATGTAGATGCGGTGCCCCAGTTCCTCCTTGGGGGTCAGCAGCTCCAGGCTCGAATCCACCCGCAGCTTGTAGGTCAGGGACACCACCTTGTTGTTGGCCTTGGCGCCCACCACCGTCTCATCCCGCACCCGGCGCTCGTCCAGGAGTTCAAGGATCTTGGTTTCGGGGGCCACCTGCAGGGTCTGACCTTCAAAGGTAACGGTGATGGGCTGGTACATGGGTCCTCGTCCAGGATGATGGTTGGAAGTTCAACCTTCCCATGCTTCGGCCAGGGCTGGCCACGGGATTAGCCCGGTTGTACGCGTTCAGTCGCCCCTCTCCCCACGGCGCGAACGTTTGTGCCCCGTTTACCCTCCCACCTTGGCCCACAATCCCACTACCCTGGTTCCACCCAAGGAGCCTGTCATGCGCACCCTCCTCGTTCCCGCCGCCCTCGTGCTCAGCCTCGCCTGTGGTTCCTCCAAGCTCACCAAGGGCGAGGCCGAAAGTGATATCCGGAAGGACTACCCCGTGCAGGTCTCCCTCCATGTGCCCGAGCAGGAAGGTGCCGTGAAGGGCACCCCTGCCCATGCCCGCCTGGTCCTGCTGCAGGAGGAGCTCCAGGCCAAAGGCTGGTTCACGGTGGAGCGCAAGGTCGAGGGGGATCGGGAGCGCTTCGCCTTCCGGATTCAGCCCAATGCCCCCAAGTCCATCCGCACCTCCCCCAAGGGCTTCGAGCTCCCCGCCGCCCGGGCGGACTTCCACCGAGCCGAGAAGCTGGAACCCACCCGGGATGGCGCCAAGGTGACGTACAGCATCAAGCCCAGTCGCCCTGGAAACTTCTTCGCCCTCCTCCAGA
>CAZPUI010001144.1:0-1554 GCA_964589695.1 uncultured Solibacteraceae bacterium
GGGTCAGTGGCATCGACCACGTGGGAATCGGAACGGACTTCGACGGGGGTGGCGGCCTGCGGGACTGCTACGACGTGACCCAGCTGCCGGGGATCACCGTGGAACTGGTACGCCGAGGCTACTCCGACAAGGCCATCGCCAAGATTTGGGGTGGCAATGTGCTGCGGGTGCTGGAGGCGGTGGAGAAGGTCGCCAAAAGAGGCTGAGTCACTTCCCGAACATGTTCTTCATGACATACATGGCCATGAGCGGGTTGGCCGCCAGGCGGCGCTTGAGGTAGGCGATGGCGTACTTCCACTCCTCGGCGAAGGGGACATAGAGACGCATGATCTGTCCTTTCGCCGCGACCTCCCTCTGGGGCTCGGTCCGGAGCACCCCCCGGAGCCTCCGGTTCTCCAAGGCGCTGCTGGGGCAGCCCCGCTGCTCCAGGTAGGCCATGCAGCGGCGGATCAGGGGCTCGTCATGGGTGGCGATCTCGGGGTAGTGGCCGTGGTCCAGGAGCAACCCGACATGCTCGAAGAGCTTGTCCTTCATGGCGGGCTTGTCCTGGAGGGCAATGCTCGCGGGCTCTCGGTAGATCCCGATGCAGATGCGCACCTTGCAGGGCTTGGCATGGAGGGCCTTGATGTCGTCCGAGGTGCGGAAGAGGCGGCTCTGGAGCACGGTGCCCACATTGTCGAACTCGTCCCGGAGGGCCTTGAACATGCGCAGGGTGGCGTCGGTGAAGGTATGGTCCTCCATGTCCACCGTGATGTGCAGGTGGTGGGGAGCAGCGTAGGCCACGATCTTGCGGATGTTCTCCTGACAGTAGGCCTCGCTGTCATGGATCCCCAGCTGGGTGGGTTTGAGGCTGATGCTGGCGTAGGGCCGCCCCTTGAGGGCATCGATCATGCGGAAGTAGAGGGCCACCGTGGCCTCCACATCCTCCCGCTGGAAAACCTCCTCCCCCAGCAGGTCCACCGTGGAATAGAGCCCCTGGTCCTTGAAGACCTGCTCGGCCTTCTTCACCCCGCTCTCGATGCCCCTGCCGGCGATGTAGGGGGAGGCGAAGGTCCGCACCAGGGGGGCGGGCATGAGGTCCACGACGGCGCGTTTCAGGTCCATGGGGGCTCCAGGGGGTCAGGGTTCAACCGTGGTGCATTGTGTCAAAGGCGGGCCTCGCACCACAACCACGCCGCCGATTGTAAGCTCCTGCTGCATCCACCCGATAAGGAGAGCCGGACCCCCTTATGGATGCCCCCGCCTCCCCAGCCATTCCCTCCGCCCTGCCCCCCCTGGCCCTGCTCCAGGCCGCCGGGGTCGCAGCCTGGGCCCGGGATGGGGAGGGGCGTCTCCGGGACGCCAACCCCAGGGCCCTGGAGCTTCTGGGCCTGGGGCTCCCCGACGTCCTGGGGCGGAGCCCCTTGGAACTGGGTCTTCACCGACTCACCCCCGGGGGCGACACCGAACCATTGACGGTCTGGCCCCCCCAGGAGGCGGGTGCGCACTTGGAGGCCTTGGTGCTGCCCCGGGGGGACCTGGGCTGGCTGGAGGTTCAGGGCCTGCCCCAGGCCG
>CAZPUI010001145.1:0-1548 GCA_964589695.1 uncultured Solibacteraceae bacterium
ATCCACCCCGCCGCCGCCGTCGAAGTCGGACGAGATGCCCACGTGGTCGATGCCAATGACCTTCACGATGTGATCGATGTGGTCCACGGCATCCCGGAGGGTGGCCCGCTCGTGGGCGTACTTGGCATCCAGGGCCTCCCACTCGGCCTCCACCTCCGCCAGGACCTTGTCCTTGAGGTTTTCCCAGCCCCCCAGGGCATTGATCTTGGCGCGCAGGGCCAATTGGGCCTTTTCCCGCTCGGAGTTCTTGGGGGCGGCCTTGATGTAATCACTGAGGATGCAGAGCTGGATGACCCCACCGTTCTTCTTCAGGGCCCGCAACTGGTCGTCCGTGAGGTTCCTGGGGCTGTCGCAGAGGGCCCGGGCGCAGGAGTGGCTGGCCAGCACGGGGGCCTTGGCGACCTTGAGCACGTCGTAGAAGGATTTCTCGCTGATGTGGCTCACGTCCACCATCATCCCCACCTGGTTCATGCGCCGGACCACCTGGGCGCCCACCTCCGTAAGGCCACGGTCCTGGGGATCCTGCTCGTCCGTGCTGGAGTCGCAAAGATCATTGTCGGCGGTGTGGCAGAGGGTGATGTAGCGGGCGCCCCGCTGGTACAGCCAGTCCACGTTGGCCACGTTGCGGCCCACGGGGTAGCCGTTCTCCATGCCCAGGAAGAGGGCGCGCTTGCCGGTGCGGAAGATCCGCCGGGCGTCGGCAGCCGTCAGGGCCCGCTCACAGGCCTGGGCATGCCGCTGGAACATGCGGTCCAGCTGGTCGAACTGGAGGGAGGCCTTGGCCTTGGCCCGGGCATGGGCCTCCTCGTTCCGGGGCCCCTGGCCCACGAAAACCGCAAAGAAGCTGGAGACCAGGCCGCCTTCCTTCATGCGCACCAGGTCCTGGCAGCCGGCCCCGGGGCTCCCCGGAGCGTGGCGCACCCCGATGTCGAAGTCCGTGCCCAGGCGACCCGGGGTGTCGCAGTGGGTGTCCACCGTCAGCAGGCTGTGGTGCAGCTTGAGGGCCTTCTGGGTGAGGGGATCGGGGGCCTGGGCCATAAGGGAAAGGGACAGGACGGAGAGCAGGATGGGGAGCCTTTGCATGGGGACCTCGCGGGACCATGCTATCGCATTACGATGCAAGGCCGCGGACCGGAGCGCAGGATGGGGGTGGCCTGAACAAGAGCCTGCCCCGCATTCTATGCTGGGATCAGGAGGGGCCATGGAGTGGTTCGCGAGGGACTTCAACCACCCCCTCTATTTCCGCATCTACCGCAACAAGGAGGACGATGCCGCGGAGGAAGGTCGCGGACTGGCGGACTACCTGGACCTTCCCGAGGGCAGCCAGGTTTTGGACCTGCCCTGCGGCTGGGGGCGTTTGGCACCGGCCTGGCGGGCCCGGGGGTGGCGGGTGGTGGGTGGGGACCTGAGTCCCCTGAACCTGGGCCGTCATGCCCGGGAGCAGGGTGGCACCTTGGTGCGCCTGGACCTTCGGGACCTGCCCTTCCGGGACGGCTGTGCCGATGCGGTGATCTGCGCCTACACGAGCTGGGGCTACTTCGCCACCGA
>CAZPUI010001146.1:0-1547 GCA_964589695.1 uncultured Solibacteraceae bacterium
GACGAAGCGCCCGGTGGCATTCAGGTGGTTGATGGTCCGGCCAGCCAGCAGCTGCCCGGGCAGGGGTGCCTGGATGACCTCTCCGATCACCCGGTCCCGGATCTCCGCGTTGTTCACCGTATCGCTGTGCTGGGTGGAGATGACCACGGTGTGGATGCGGGCCACCCTGTCACCCTCGAATTCCACGGTGACCTGGCTCTTGCCGTCGGGCCGCAGCCAGGGGATCTGGCCGCACTTGCGCACTTCCGCCAGGCGCCGGGTCAGGGCATGGGCGCAGTAGATGGGGGCGGGCATCAGCTCGGGGGTGTCCGTGCAGGCATAGCCGAACATGAGGCCCTGGTCCCCTGCGCCCCCGGTGTCCACGCCCATGGCGATGTCGGGGCTCTGCTGATCCAGGGTGACGATGACCGAGCAGGTATCCCAGGCGAAGCCCGTGACCTGGTCGTAGCCGATCTGCTTCACCACCTCCCGGGCCACCTGGGAGACGGGGATGTAGGTCTCCGTGGTGATCTCCCCCGCCACCAGGACCAGCCCGGTGGTGACCAGGGTCTCGCAGGCCACGCGGCTGGAAGCATCTCCGGCCAGGGCAGCATCGAGCACGGCATCCGAAATCTGATCGGCCACCTTGTCCGGGTGTCCTTCGGTGACGCTTTCCGAGGTGAAGAGTCGCGTGTCCAGGGTCATTGGGGTGTCCTTCGTTAGGAATGGCGGGAACGACTCAAGGTTACCAGGGCGCGGGGCAGGCCGCGCGACGGCCTCGCCATGCGAGGCAACTCCTTCGATGTCGCATGGTTCTATACTGTTCGTTCAGCCTTTTGGAAAACGCCGATCCACCTTTCACCGGAGTCCTGCATGACGATCCCACGCTACCTCCGCCATTTGGCGGGCGCTTTTACCCTTCTCGCCCTGAGCCTTTCCTTCGGCTGCGAGAAGAAGACCCCTGAAGAGAAGCACATCCAGGAGATGACCCAGAAGGCCGCGGAACTGGAGAAGCTCAACCAGCAGGCCAACACCACCGGGGTGGACCAGACCCAGAAACTCAAGGAGGCGGGCGCCGGCGACATCAAGCCCAATCCGGACACCCTCCAGCTCTCCGAGGAACAGAAGCGGGTCCTGGAAGAGCTCATCAAGACGGAGAAGAACAGTTCCTACGCCGCCGTGCTCCAGGAGGTGATCGACAAGGACAAGGAGATCAAGGAGCTCAACGAAAAGATCCAGAAGCTACGTGCCATCCTGCCCAAGCCCGATATTTCCAAGGACAACGACAGCCATTACGGCATGGCCATCCGCTTCCTGACCAAGAAAAAGGGATTGCCCCAGGCCGAGGCCCAGAAGCTTGTGAGCCGCGTGAACCTCATGGAGAAGCTGGCCCCCGGCTTCGAGGTCTACCACTTCTACAGCAATGGTGTGTACGGATCCTGGGTGAGCCAGGGCAAGGCCAATATCTCCCCCAGCGAGCTCCAGAAGCAGGAGAGGGAGAAGATCGAGGGCGAGCGTGACACCGCCGTGGCCCAGTCCGAGAAGCTCCAGGAAGAGCTGGCTGACCT
>CAZPUI010001147.1:0-1547 GCA_964589695.1 uncultured Solibacteraceae bacterium
TGTAACTACCCCTTCTTCGCCTCCAGCCATCGCCCCAAGGCTGTGCGCAGGGCATCCAGGGTCACGGGTTTGGCCAGGTAGTCGTCCATGCCCGCCTCCAGGCAGCGCTCCCGGTCCCCCTGCATGGCGTTGGCGGTCATGGCCAGGATGGGGACCCGCAGGGTGCCCACCTGGGCGGCCCGGATGCGGCGGGTGGCCTCGAAGCCGTCCATGCCGGGCATCTGGCAGTCCATCAGCACCAGGTCGTAGCGCTTGGCGGCCACCGCGGCCACGGCCTCCTCTCCGGCGCTGGCCAGGTCGGCCTGGTAGCCCAGTTTCCGCAGCATGGTGAGCGCCACCTTCTGGTTCACCGGGTTGTCTTCCACCAGCAGCAGCGAAAGCCCCGTCTGGAGCACCACGGCCCCCGCAGAGGTCGTGGTGGCCGCGGCCTGAAGGGCCTGGAGGGGCTCCAGGAGGTTCCGGAGCTGGCTCACTCGGGGTGGCAGGGTCAGGAAGTCCTGGAAGCCCTGGCGCTGGGCCTCCTGCCTTTCGGCAATGGCCTGGAGGGGCACCAGGAGCACGGGGCGAGCCTTCCATTCCGGGTGGGCCAGGATCACTTCGGCCATGGACCTCACCTGGGAGCCCGGTGGGGCCTGGAGGAGCACCAGCGCTCCGGGACAATTCGCAAAAACCGGTCCCGGATCCACCAGGGTCTCCAGGTGAAGGACCTCCCGACCCCACAGGGAGAGCTGCATCCGCAGGATCCGGTACAGCCCCGGCGAGAGCCCCGCCAGGAAGACGGTGCGGGGCGCCGAGGCGGACAGGGCGGGCAGGGGGGGCGCCAGGGGTTCCAGGCGCAGGGTGAACCAGAAGGTGCTGCCCACCCCCATCTGGCTGGTGACGCCGATTTCGCCCCCCATCAGGCGGCTCAGGTGGCGGCAGATGGCCAGACCCAGCCCCGTCCCCCCGTACTGCCGGGTGGTGGAGCTGTCCCCCTGGTAGAAGGAACTGAAGAGATTGGCCACCACCTCCGGGCGCATGCCGATGCCGCTGTCCTTCACTTCCACCTTCAGGAGCACCCCCTCCGCATCCTGGGCGGCCAGGAGGATCCGCACTTCCACGGCCCCTTCAGCGGTGAACTTGATGGCGTTGTCCACCAGGTTGGTAAGCACCTGGCGGAAGCGGGTGGGATCGCCCTTCACCCGGGCGGGCACCTCCGGAGCCAGGGTGAAGGCCAGCTCCACCCCCTTGGCGAAGGCCTTCACGCAGGCCACGGCGAAGAGGTCCTCCACCACCTCCAGGGGGTTGAAGGGGATGTGCTCGATGGCCAGTTTGCCGGCCTCGATCTTGGAGAAGTCCAGGATGTCATTGATGAGCCGCAGGAGGCTCTCCGCGGAATTCCGCACGGTCTCCATGTAGTCCCGCTGCTCGGTGCTGAGGTCCCCCTCCAGCAGCAGTCCCGTCATCCCGATGATGCCGTTCATGGGGGTCCGGATCTCGTGGCTCATGTTGGCCAGGAAGTCGGACTTGAGCTGGGAGAGCTGGATGGCCTGGTCCCGGGCCACGGC
>CAZPUI010001148.1:0-1545 GCA_964589695.1 uncultured Solibacteraceae bacterium
GCCTTGGAGCAGGGCCCACAGGGGGCTCCAGGTCCGGGATTCCAACAGGCGGCCGGGACCACCCTGGACCAGGAGCCCCAGCCCCTCGGCCTCCAGGGCGGGGGCCAGAAGGGCGGTGAGGGCCTGGGGGTCGGGGTGGACGACGGTGATATCCCCGGCGGCAAAGCCTTCGCGGATCCAGGTCCGGATCTGTTCCACCCATTGGCGCAGGGCCTCGAAGGGCCCTTCCACCAGGCCCCGCTGGAAGCGGTCCCCATGGGGGCCCAGGTCCAGGGGGCCCTGGAACAGCGTGTCCAGCGCCCCGGACCAGGGGGCTTCCCCCCAGCCCTTGGGTTCCGCCAGTTGCAGGTCGTTGGCGAAGGCGTGGCCGTGGTCCTCCAGGCCTTCCAGGAACCAGTCCACCAGGGGTTGTCCGGAGCCGAAGAGGCCCGATTGTCCGTCCCCCCGCCGGGTGGCCAGGCGGAAGCGCACGGGGCCGATGCGGGGCAGGCAGGCCAGGGCCCTGAGCCGCGCGGGGAGGAGCTCCTGCAGCCCCACCTCCAGGGGACCATCTTCCGCCGTGCGCTCCACCCAGAACCCCCGGCCTCCCCGGAGCTCCTGATCCACGGCGGCCCAGAGGGCCGCGTCAGGTTCCAGGTAGCCCGCCCGGTCCACTTCCTGGAGGTAAGCCTCCAGGTGGGCCACCAGGGGCGCGAGCGGGGTACCGAGTCCCCGGCGCTGCAGCTCCCGCAGGGTCGAAGGGAGGAGTCCATGGGCCAGCAGCTCCCGGCAGGCCTCTGCCCGGGCCTTCAGTCCCTCCAGCCCCAGGGGGCGGCCCAGCCGCGCCTCCACCCGCAGGTGAAGCAGCAGGGCCAGCGCCCCGGGAACGGGGGGGCGGGGGTCGTCCAGCAGGACGCCGTCGAAGGGGGCATGGCTCATGGAGGCCTCGTTGCTCAGCATGGATACAAACGGCATCCGATTTCAACTCAGCGCGGGTGGGGGGCAACGTTGACAATGGCGTAATACTGCCCCCGCGCTGAGATGAGGAAAGCGGGTCAATTCCCGATCGTGGCGCGTTGGAGCCCCTGCGCGCTTCGATCGGTAGGTTTCCGAGGCAACCTGGTTCCCGCCACGCTGAGGCCGCAAGGGATGCGCACCCGGGTGGGGATGGAGGGACCGAAATCCCCAACGGGGACCATTATTGGCGGCGAAATGACATAATCATCGTATTACAGGTTTAGACCCCCCATTTGCAGGATCTGTCGCGCTTGTTGTCATGCTTGAAACATCAAATTCTGAGGCCGCACGGATGTGCCCATCGGAGGAATACCATGATCCGCAGGCTCAAGCTCACCAAGGACACCCTGGCTCCCCTGGTGGAAGACCAGTTGAACGAAGTCGCGGGTGGCAACCCCACCTACGATTGCTACCCCACCCGCAGCTGCCCCACCAACCAGTGCACCTGGAACTGCTACACCAATGCCGGCACCTGCCAGACCTGCCAGACCTGCTATGGCAAGGAGTGCCTGTCCATCAGGCCCTTCATCTGCAATCGCACCGTCGGTT
>CAZPUI010001149.1:0-1544 GCA_964589695.1 uncultured Solibacteraceae bacterium
CGTTCATGGGGGTCCGGATTTCGTGGCTCATGTTGGCCAGGAACTCGGACTTGGCCTGACTGGCACCCCTGGCCTGAAGGGCCATGGCGTTGGCCCGTTCCGTCTCCGCCACGAGCCGGGTGTTGAGGTCCTCGGCCTTCTCCAGGGCCACCCGAAGCTGGGCCTCGGCCGCCCTCTGGATCTCCTCGGCGGCCACCAGTTCCGTGATATCCGCCATGCTGCCGACCATGCGGAGGGCCTGTCCATCCCGGTCCCGCTCCACCACATGGCCCCGATCCAGGGTCCAGACGATGCCGCCCTGGGCATGCACCATGCGATGGCGATGCAGGTACGGGGCCCTCCCCTCCAGGCAGTCCTGGATGCGGGCCATCACTGCGGCGCGGTCCTCCTCCAGCACCAGCGAGGCGAAGACATCGAGGGGGTGCTCCAGGAAGGACTCGTCCAGGCCCAGGATCTGGCACCACCGGGCATTGTGCTTCACCTGCCCCGTCCGGATATCCCAGTCCCAGACCCCGTCCCCGGTGGCCGCCAGGGCGTGGGCCAGGCGCTGCTCCAGGGCCGAACGGGCCTCTTCCTCACGCCTTCGGGCGGTGATGTCCAGGAAGGTCACCACGGCACCCACCACCTTGCCCCCCAGCAGCTGGGGGTGGGACCAATACTCCACCGGGAAGGCGCTGCCATCGGCCCTCCAGAAGACCCCGCGCACCCCCTGGACCTCGGTCCCCCCATGGAGGGCCTGGTGAATGGGGCAGGCCTCCTCGGCGTAGGGCTCCCCATCCGGGTGGGAAGGGTGGAGCAGGCGGTGCATGTTCCGGCCCAGCAGCTGGCTGGCCTCGGAGAACCCCGTCATGCGCAGGCAGGCCGGGTTGCAGAAGGTGCAGTTGCCCTCCAGATCGATGCCGAAGATGGCCTCGGAGGTGGAATCCAGCAGGAGCCGAAGGTTGTCCAGGCGTTCGTCCGCCACCGCAAGGGCCCGCCGCTCGGCCCGGGCCAGGGACCGGAGGAGCTGGAAGACCACCAGGCTGGACAGGAGCCCTAGCAGCAGGATGGCGAGGTGGCTCCCACCCCCCAGGGGCACCCCGTACTCGGCCCGGGGGGCACTGCACAGGGTCCACAGCTGGCCCGCCACCTCCAGCCTTTCGCGACTCTCCCAGGGGGGATCCCCGCCCTGGACACCCGAAGCATTGGAATAGAGCAGGTCCTTGGCCGCCTCGGAGTCCCCATCGAAGAGCCCCAGGAACAGGCCCTGGCCCGTGTTCCCCAGAATCCCTTCCAGGAGGTTCTGCATGCGGAAGGGCATGTAGGCCCACCCCAGGAAGGCCCGCTGACGCTGCACCACGGTGTCCAGGGGCGAGCCCCGACGGTAGACCGGGGCGTAGAGCAGGGTGCCCGCCTGGACCTGGGTGGACTTCTCCTGGAAGAGGGTCACCCGTCCCGAGAGGGCAACGAACCCCGTGTCCCGGGCCCGGGCCATGGCCGCCCGGCGGGTGGCCTCGGCGTACATGTCCCTGGAGAAGGCCCGCTGGTTCCGCTCGTCCATGGGC
>CAZPUI010001150.1:0-1542 GCA_964589695.1 uncultured Solibacteraceae bacterium
CCCGGGCACCGGGGAGTTGGCCCGGGTGACCGGCCCCGAATCATCCAGGATGGTCTCGATCTTCCCGTGGCCCTCCAGGCGGGTTTTGGGATCGATGGTGATGCGCGCGGTCATCGTCCCACCTCCCCCTTCCGGGCCGCCACGACGGTGGCCGCCAGCGAATAGCGATAGAAGGTGCCCAGGGGGTCTGCGACCCCCTTCAGCCCCTCCCGCAGGCGGGCATGAAGGGCGGCCTCCCCCTTCCCCGCGATCTCCCCGGGATCCAGCACCGCCGCCACCCCCGTGAGGGCCGCCGCACCAGGATCGGCCCCGCGGTCCAGGGCCCCGTAGCAACCCGTGCACGGCATGGCGGCCGCGGGGCACAGGGCCTGGCACCCCCCACGGGTGGCGTTGCCCACGCACAGGAAACCCTGTTCCAGCAGGCACCAGCCCGCCTCGGGAATGGCTTCGAAGGGGCGCAGGAGCCGCTGCGCCAGGCCACCCCGTTTTTCGCGAGGGCACTCCTCGCATACGGACTTGGATGAACATCCCAGGAGGGCGCCCGCGGGGGGCAGCGGGGCCCCCGAAGCCACATGCCGCACCACGGCGAGGATCTGCTCCGGCTCGGGGGGGCAGCCGGGCATGGTGCAGTCCACATCCACGGCCTCGTGGAGGGCGAAGACCCGGCTGAGGAAGGCGGGCAGATGGAGTTCGCCCTCGGCCACCGCGCTGTGGGGTTGGGGGAGGACCTGGCCGGGGTTGTCCAGGCTGGGCACCTTCTGGAAGGCCGTGGCGAGGACATCCTCGATGCCGTGGTGGTTGGCCAGGGCCGGAATCCCGCCCGAGGCGGCGCAGGCTCCGAAGGCCACCAGCACCTGGGATTTCCGGCGCAGCAGGTGGGCCATCTCCAGGTTCTCCTCCGTGCGCAGGGCGCCATTGAAGAGGGTCAGGAAGATGGCGCCATCCGGCAGGGCCTCGATATCCGCGCGTTTGGTGTCCAGCAGGCAGGGACAGAACATGAAATCGAAGTGGGCATCCACCTCCAGGATCGCCTCGTGGATATTGGCCAGGGAGATCTCACACCCCCCGCAGGAAGCGGCCCAGTACATTGCAAGTTTGGGTTTCTCATGGGCCATGGCGCCATCCTGGGAAAGGGGTCGTGAAGTTCTGCGAGCTTTTCGGTTGCAAACAGCACGTGGGTTAAACACAGCGCGGCATCCGGCCGCAACCAAAGAGCGGGTTAAACACGGAGAACACTGAGGACACGGAGAAAAGATTTTGGTCCTTCACAGAAACCGGCTTCCTGGCCTGGTTCCAGGAGGGGCACTGCCGGGGAGCACGTGTGTGTTCTCTAAAGGCTGTGCCCCTGCTGGAACGCGTGCGGCCCCGCCGCACGCCCAGCGCCAGCGGGCAGGCCTGGAAGCCTTGGGCAGACTGCTTCGACAAACTGTTCGCATGGATCCGCCGATCCTTGGAAACCCATACACCCTCCAAAAGGTCCCCGTGCCTCCTCCGTGTCCTCATGCCACGCAGTGCGTGGCATCTCCGTGTTTCAATTCTTGA
>CAZPUI010001151.1:0-1537 GCA_964589695.1 uncultured Solibacteraceae bacterium
CACGGCGCGGTAGGTGAGGAAGACGGGCTCGGCGTTGGCGTTCTGCTCCGTGACGTGGCGGGTGCGGTCGTCCTCCTTGTCCTTGCGGGTGTACTCGTGCTTCTTGATCAGATCCTGCTCGTATTCCTTGGCGGAGCAGAGGCACACCAGACCGGCCTGAACGTGGTCGCCCATCTTCTGCTGGTAGACGTAGAGACAGGGCTTGTCCTCGTGCAGGAGGGTCCCGTCGGCGATCAGTCCCTGGAGCGCCTTGACACCCGCGGCATAGACCTCGTCGCTGTGTTCATCCACACCCTCGGGCAGATTGATCTCGGGGCGTCCCACGTGGAGGAAGGAATGGGGTTTGCCCTCCGCCAGCTCCCGAGCCTCCTTGGTGTTGATGACATCGTAGGGCACCGAGGCGACTTCGGCGGCCAGGCCGGGCTGGGGGCGATAGGCGGAGAAGGGCTGGATCTGGGACATTGGGTTTCCTCGAAGGGGCGGGTTGGCCCGGTGAAAAAATTCAGCAAATAGCCGGGAAGTGGGCCCATTGTGCGTCACGCCCGGGGGCTTGGAAAGGCACTCCTCTGCGCACACGAAAAGAGCTTTCCGATTTCACAGAAAGTCATCGAATTGCCTATCAAAGCGTCAAAGCTCAAAGCCGACGATGTACCGATTCCCCAAAGAAGGGGTGGATGTGGGCGGCATCGTTCAACCGGACCAGGCTGAGCCGTTCCGCATGGGGTCCCTCCAGCAGGTTCACGCTGGTGGGGGCCAGGCGGAAACTCCAGATGCGCTCGAAAGGGAGTCCCAGCACCCAGGCCAACAGAGCCCGGCATACGCCATCATGGGTCGCCAGGAGAAGGACCTCGTCCGCCCCCAGCCCCTCGCAGGCCCTCGCCAGGGCCGGGCGGGCCCGGTCCAGGACCTCGGCGAAGCCCTCTCCCCCCGTGGGCCGGGTGAGATGGGGGGACTGACGCCAGCCCCGGAGGTCCTCGGGGAATCGCGCCTGGATGTCCTCCTGGAGCAGGCCTTCCCATTGACCGTGGTCCATTTCCTTGAGGTCGGGATCCAGGGTCAGGGGAAGCGTGCGTCCCTCCAGCACGGCCTCCGCGGTCTGCCGTGCGCGGAGCAGGGGGGAAGCGACAGCCCGGGCCAGGGGGGTGGAACGGAGCCGGTCCGCCAGGGCCCTGGCCTGGACCCGCCCCGTCTCGGACAAGGGAATGTCGATGCGTCCCTGCTGCCGCCCTGCAAGGTTCCAGGCGGTCTCACCGTGACGGATCAGGAGGATGCGGACCATGCCTCGATGATAGGGGCTGTCGCCCTCGGGCGGGGGAGGGGGTGTCAAACCGCATCGCATGCACGTGGGATTGAACGCGGGTTGCCCCTGTACGCCCTCCAGGGCGCACAGGCCCTCAGAGCTTGTCCACCATGGACCAGGGATCGTTGTTCCCCAGATCCGGGGGAGAGGTGTCCTCCGGGGGTTGGCGGGCCATGTTGTCCTGGATCAGGGCCACATTCATGAGGATCTCGCCGATGGGCAGGTCGATGCTCCCCG
>CAZPUI010001152.1:0-1535 GCA_964589695.1 uncultured Solibacteraceae bacterium
GGGGCTCGGGGAACTGGGGGGGCTCCATGCCTTCCAGGAAGAAGGGGCGCTGCTCGGGGAAGAAGGTTTCGATGGTGCTCAGGTTGATCACCGCCTGGTCCACCTCCACCTGGCCGAAGTCCGGGCGCATGGTGGCATCGAACTGGGCCGAACTGTTGACGCCGAGGTGGACATCCAGGCCGCCACGGAATTTCCAGTCCCGATCATCGTAGCCCTGGGTGGTTTCGAATTTGCGCTGCAGGCTGAGGTAGGGAATCCACTCCCGCCGGGGTTGGGGCTGCACACCTTCGATGCCCGTGAGGTTGGGGAAGAGGCTGACGAAGGCATTGGCCCCCCGCGGTGCCAGGGACCATTGGCTGCGCTCCCGGATGCTGCCCTGGTCGCTGCGGCCAAAATTGATGCCCCAGACCTGGGGGCCGGGTTCGGACCGGATCCGGAGAAGGGAAAGGGGGATCTTCAGTTCCGCGGTCCATCCCTTTTCGTCCAGGGCCACCTGGCTTTCCCAGATTCCATCCCAGCTGGAGTCCCGGGAATTGTCTGCATAGCAGAGCTCGTCCTTCTGCACGCCCCCGGCGTTCACGGAGAAGGCCCAGGCCGTACGGCGGTCCCGGAGGCTGTCGACGTAAACCGTGAACCAGTCGCTGGAGCTCTCCTGGTCCCGGCGATGGATGCGGCGCGTGATGCCCTGCTTGCCGTCCACGTGGTGCAGCCGGGCACCGACGTACAGGAAGTGGTCGTCGTAGACCACCCTGACTTCGGTTTCGTTCGTGGGTCGCGTGCCGAAGGTGGGCCATTGGAGCGTGAAGCCCGCGGCCACCGGGGCCTCCTTCCAGGCGGCTTCCAGGAGCCGACCGTCCATGCGCAGGGGCTGCCGGATCCTCACGGCCCGCAGGCTCTGGGTGCCATCCTCCGAGGCCAGGTCGGGCGGAACCAGGGTCAGCAGGGCAAGGAGGGGAGCCAGGGGTGTCACAGAACCTCTCGGAGGTGGAGGGGCAAGGGGCGGAACTCGGGGATCATACCAAGCAACACGAGGCATCACCATCGACACCTGAACGGTATCGACACGACTTGTGAATTCGTCAAGGGTGGGATCCCATCCTGCGTACCATGGAGGCAGTCCTGGAGTTCCCGATGCTCACCCTGACCCTTGCCCTCCTCATGTCCCTGCCCCAGACCAAGGCCGATGGGGGTCTCGTTTTCGTCAAGGGCAAGAAGTTCCTGACGGAGATACGCACCACCGAGAAGGAGCAGGCCCGCGGCATGATGAACCGCACCCACATGCCCGCCGACCGCGCCATGTTCTTCTACTACGAGGACGGGGACCGTTTGCGCACCATCTGGATGAAGAACTGCCTGATCGCCCTGGACGTGGTCTTCGTCAAGGTCGATGGCACCGTGGTGGAGATGGCCGAGCGGTGCCCCCCCTGCTCGCCCATGCTGGGGGACAACTGCCCCAGTTATGGGGGCAAGGTGCCCTCCCGGCATTTCATTGAGTTCGCCGCCGGTACCATCAAGCGCCTGGGTCTGAAGGTGGG
>CAZPUI010001153.1:0-1533 GCA_964589695.1 uncultured Solibacteraceae bacterium
TCGCTGCCTCACCACCTACACCATGGAAACGGAACAACCGGCCCCGGAGGAAGTGACGGCGGCCATCCAGCGGACCCATTGGGTGGTGGGATGCGACCGCTGCCAGGAGGTGTGCCCCTGGAACCAGGCCCCGCTGTGGGGGGATCCCGGATTGTGGGGAGGCCCGAGCCCGCTCCATACGCTGCCCCTGGCAGCTCTGGCCCTCAATGGCAGCCAGTACCGCCGGCACATCAAGCGGACGGCCCTGCGGCGCATCAGGCACCGCCATTGGCTGCAATCCGTGGCCCTGGCAGCGACCGGGACCACCCCAGCCGACACCATTCAGGAATCTTCTGCAATTCCTACCCTTGCGCAGGAGCCCGGTTCACCATACCTTCACGCTCAGAATCAGGAGGGATGAGCATGATCGTCCGTGCGGAATGGCCGGGAGTGGTGATGGACATACTGGTGATCCCAGGCCAGGAGGTGGAGGAGGACGAGGCTCTGGTCCTGCTGGAAGGCACCGATGCCGCCCACACGCCTTTCTTCATCAACGCGCCCGAGGCGGGTAAGGTCCGCACGGTGTTCCTGGACGAAGGGGACTTCGCGGATGAAGACGACGAGTTGGTGGAGCTTGGTGACTCCGAATAAATCGGGCGCCAAAGATGATGATTCAAGTATCTCCAGAACCTGCCGAAGGTCCATGCTAGGTAGAGGAAACAAACAGCATGGATTTGTCCAAGAAGGTCAACCTTCCAGGTGACATTGACAAGGAACCCGAACTTCGGGACAAAGTATTGATTCTGGCCTACCTGGAGGAGCTCTCGACCCTGGGCGCCCAGGTACAGTTGCACTGGGGCGATGAATTGTCGCCACCCATCCAGGCCCGCATCGACAAAGTGAATGAGGACAAGCGGCAGTTCGAGGCCCTGCTCACCCGGGCCCTTCCCAACACGATCCACCCCAAGGACAGCCTCAAGCTGCTCTTCCCCCTGGACAACCAGCGGTTCGTATCAACCGTGACCTTCATCGAGCGGGGGGGGTTTCTCCGCGCCACTTTCAACTTCCCCAGCTCCATCCAGCATGGCGAGCGCCGCAACATGCCCAGGGTGAAATTCACGCCCCGGGAAAGCGCCTCCGTTACCTTGCTGGAAAGCCTCTTCGAAGGCCATGGGGCCTATGGCCGCCTGGTGAACCTGAGTCTGGGGGGCGCCCTGGTGCGCATGGACAAGGCCATCGCCATCCTGGGGCAGAAGCGGCTGCCCCCCTCCCCCGACCTTTTCCAGGCGGGCATGCGTCTTGATTTCATCCGCATCCAGGACCTTCCCCACATCCCGGTTCTGGAATGCCGGGGCTCCATTTCCCATTCAGAACGCTGCCCCATTGGCATCACCCTCGGCATTCGCTTTGAAGGCATGGACAGCCTGGATGTGCAGTTGCTCAACCAGGTGGTGCGCAAGCGGGCACCCCACGAGCACAATGGGTTTCCGATCAAATACCCCAAGTCCAGGCGCCTGGAGCTGGAAGCCAGCACAGAGGAGGCCCAGGCCCCGG
>CAZPUI010001154.1:0-1532 GCA_964589695.1 uncultured Solibacteraceae bacterium
CGCGGGGAGAAGGCCACGGGAGCGTCTCCGTCCCCCACCAGCTGGTAGCGGTAGTTCAGCATCACATCCCCCACAGCCCGCCGGCCATCCGGGGACAGGTTCAGCCGCTGGTAGGGCAGGGTGAAGCCCAGTTGGTGCTTCTGGCCGAAGGTTGGCCATTCCTGGGTGAAGGTGTAGACCCAGTCTTTGGATTCCCGGTAGCGGGTGAAGGTGCTGATGTGCTGCACCACGCCAGGTTCCTGGTTGTAGGCCTCCTCCACCAGGAAGGAGTTGTCCTGGATGGGCTTGACCTCGGTGGGGGTCTGGGCCAGGGCTCCCACACTTGCCACGCAGAAGGACAGGGCCATGCGGATCCAGGGGGCTTGGTTCATGGGGACGCTCTCCATCAGGGGCCGGTCAGGGCTGCGGTCGGGGTGGACCGATGGTCCCACCGGGTTCGGGAGAATTCCAGGAAACCTTCGCGTCCTTCCTGGGAAATTACTCCACGGACCAGGGGGCCCGGGCCAGGTTCCAGCGCAGCAGAGCGTAGCAGCCTGCGGCCACCAGGGTCTCTCCGAGGATGAACCAGCCCAGGACGCCGAAGTGGCGGGCCAGGAGGGCGGTGCCCGCAACGGCCATGGAAACCATCATGGCGCCCATCATGGCCAGTCCCCGGCTGGCGGACTTGGATTCCCGGACCGGCTGGGAAAGGGGGGCAACCCACCCGGAGTCCGTGGGCAGGCGGGCCGCCACGGGCATGAGCTGAAGGCCCGGGATCACCAGCAGCCAGCGGGAGGCATCCCCGGGGAATACCGTCAACAGCCCTGCGGTGATGAGGAGCATGGGGCACATCAGCAGCAGCAGCACGGCCCGGCGCCCTCCGTGCACCAACTGGGCGGGACCCGCCAGGGGAGCCACCCGGAAGATGTCCGCGGCCTGCCACTGCTGGGAATGCTGGAGCAGGGACTGAGCCACCATGGGGATGATCCCGAGGAAGGCCACCAGGAAGGCCAGGGCAAAGCCTTTGCCGCTTCCGGAGTGCCCTTTCCCCTGCAGGAGCATGATCAGCGGCATGACGATGAAGGGGGCCAGGCCCGGGTACACCCGAAGTTTGATGTCCCGGTCCCGCACCAGGTAGGTGGCGGTGAGGATGAAAGAGGCCCGAGCGATGGGATCCTTCAGCCACCGGGACAGGAGGGGAAGGTCCGCCAGACGGTGCACCCAGGAGCGACCGACCCCGGCGGATTCTGGTGGGGGCTTCACCCGGCCCCGGGTTTCATTCAGGGTCTGCAGGTTCTGGTCATAGCCCCTGGCCAGGAGACCAAAGGCCAGCCAGGCCACCAGGGTCGTGGCGCCCAGGGCCACCAGGGCCAGGGCCCAGGACACTCCGGACCCCTGGCCGCAGAGGGATGCATCCAGCCCCGCAAACCAGGCCGGGGGGAGCAGGGCCAGCCACCCGTTGTGGACGGTGAGGGTGCCGGGCTCCAGGCTCCCGGCCCCCAGGAGCAGGCGAGGCAGCTGGCCCGCCAGTACGGCGCCAATGGCCATGGTCA
>CAZPUI010001155.1:0-1531 GCA_964589695.1 uncultured Solibacteraceae bacterium
GCGGATCCTGGTGGCCATGGGCCGCAACCGGGATGGCCTCCACGCCCTGAAGTCCGCCAGGCCCCAGCCCCAGCTCTCACCCACCCTGGGCATGACCTTCGTACAAGCGGAGCTCATGGAGGGGCTCGCCCACCTCGCCCTCGTCAGCCACACGGCGGACCCCAGCACCCGGGAGCAACAGCGCGTCCAGGCGGTGGAAAAGCACATCCAGGTGGCCCTTGAACTGCTGAAGCAGTGCCCCCGTCCAGCCGACGATCGCCTCAATGCCGCCTGGACCGCCTTCGGCAACCTGGAGTTCGAATCGGCCTCCCACCTGGCCAGCGATGTGGTGAGGTCCATGCCCTGGCGCCAGGATGCCCTGCGCCTGTGGGTGATGGGCCACTACGCTGCGGTCCTCCAGAAGCGCCGGGAGGGACCCAGCCCCAAGCTCCTGAGCCTCCTGGAGGAAGCCCGCAGCGCAGGTCTTCAAGCCCGTGACCACCTGCGCAGCGATCCCTGGATGGAGGAACTCCTGGCCTTGGTGGCCCTGATCCGATCCGAGCAGGAAGCCGACCCCCGGAGGGTCCGGATTTGGCTCAACCAGGCCCAGGAGGCGGTGGATCGGGGACTGCTCCTCCAGGCGGACCACCCCGGACTGCAGGCCCGCCTCAGCGAGATCAGGTACCGCCAAGGGGAGGTGGCCCTGATCCTGGGAAGAAGGTCCGAGGCGCTGCGCGAAGAGGGCCTCAAAGCGGCCCAGGCCTCGGTGGAGGCAGCCCCCAAGAATCCCTTGGCCACGGCGGTGCTCGTGCGGGCCCTGATGCAGAAAGCCCGGTCCGCGGACGAGGCCGGACAGGATGCCGACACCCCCTGCCGGGAGGCGGAGGGCCACTTGAACACCCTGCTCGCCCAGCATCCCCAGGACAACAACGCCTGGATGTTGAAGGCCTACGTGACCTACTTCCACGCCCTGCGCACCCGCCGCCTGGGCCAGGATCCCCGGCCCCTCCTCCAGCAGGCCCTGGAGGCAAGCCAGAAATCCCTGTCCTTGAAGGCGGGCGATCCCAGCCGCCATGGGGGCATCGCCTCCCTGTGCAACCTCATGGCCGAGGCTCAGCTGTGGATGGGTGGGTCGGCGACGGACATCCTGGCCCTGGCCTCCACCCACGAGCAGGCCGCCGAGGCCGCCTTGGGCAAGACCCCCAATTTTCGGGTGGAGAAGGGTCGGCGGCTGCGGCTGGTGGCGACCCAAGCCCTGGGGAGGGGACGGGACGCCACCCTGGAACTCCAGGCCGCAAGGGCCCTGCTGGAAACCCTGGTCAAGTCCTCCCCCAAATTCGGCGAAGGTCACCTGGAAATGGGAGAACTGGAGCTGCTGGCCAAGCGGCCCCAGGAGGCCGCCCAGAGCTTCCGGGAAGCCCTGGCACTGGGCGAGTACGCCGCCCCCCATGGCCTGGCCTGGTCGGCCCTGGCCGCGGAAAAGCCCAGCCTGCGCAGGGGGGCCCTGGAGGCCCTGGCCACCCTCCTGAAGAACCCCCCCGAGGATGCCCTG
>CAZPUI010001156.1:0-1529 GCA_964589695.1 uncultured Solibacteraceae bacterium
GTGTGGGGGGGTGGTTGGTTGGCGTTCTGGCCTGGAAGCCTCCCGGGTGTGCAGCCACAGTTTGCGCTTGCGGGCCCGGCGCCGCAGGTGGCCCGGGTGGGCCCGGAAGTTCTCCAGGGAGGAATAGAGTCCCGTCAGCCAGGTGGTGGTGTTGGGTTGCTTCCAGCTGGCGATGAAGGTCCAGGTGGCGGCCTCGGGCGCTCGGAACCAGGAGCTGAAGATGGTGCTGCCGGCCCCATCGGGCTTGCCCTGCGTGAGGAAGCGGTAGGTGGTCCCTGCCTTCCAGGGGAAGCGCAGGTAGGACTGGCCTCCCGTGCCCTCGCCCCCGAAGGTGTTGGTGATGACCTCCGCCCCCTTCTGCACCAGGGTGGTCTTCCCCACCGTGGGATCCCACACGGAGAAAAGGACCCGGCGCTCGCTGGTGGAGTTCACCTGGATGCCAAAATAGCCACCATTGAAGCCATTGGCCATGTAGTAAGACCCCACGGTGTCCTGCCCCGGGGGCACGGTGATCTCGCTGTGGAACCACTCCACCTGGGTGCCCGGGGGCGGTGCGAAATTCAGGTGCACGGAAGGTCCGCGCCTGGACCAGTAGTGGTTGGCGGGGTCGTTGGCGTAGACCAGGCCCTGGGAGGCCGATCCCCCGAGCACCAGCTCCGTCAGGTGGGCGAAGGCACTGCCCGTGCGGGTGAGCCCCTGGAGGTCAATGCGCACATAGCCCGGCGCGGGAATGGGCACGCGGCCCACGGTCGTGGTGCTGGGCGTGGTTCCCGTGAGGCTCACGGTGAAGGCCTTGTCCAGGACCGTGACCCTGAGGGTGCTCGTCCCCGAGGGCACGGTACCCCGAAGGGCCAGATCCAGGCTCCCTGCCTGGGCCACCCGCACGAAGGCGCTGATCAGATCCCCGGTGGAGGTCCAAGCTTCCAGACCCCTGTCGGAGATCTGGGCCGAGCCCCGGGTCACAAAGGCATTTCCCGCCAGGGCAACCTTCACCCCTTGGGGTTCTGCCGCTGGGGGAGGGGTTTGCACCGAGGTTGCCCCCTTGGAACAGCCCAGGAAGCAGCAGGCCAGGAGGGCGACCCGGGCCCAGGGAAGGTGGCGTTCTGGATGCGGACTCATGGCAACCCTCCCCGGGCGAGTTCCAATCATGAGGGACTGGGAACGTTCCCAATCATGGAAGAACTGGGTCGGAGTCGCAAGGGCCGGTGGATTCCAAGGGGCCATCACGGCTGAGCCCCTGTGGGAGAATGGCCCCCTGGTTTTAGAGGGTGTAGCCTGAAAAATACGGGCCCGCGACCCTTCGGCCCCAAGGAGCCCACCGTGAACATGACCGATGCCCTGGGTTCCCTCGCGGGTTTCCTCACCACCCTGTCCTTCCTTCCCCAGGTGATCCGCACCTGGCGCACCCGGGATGCGTCGGGGCTGTCCCTGGGTATGTATTCCGCCTTCCCCGTGGGGGCGGCGCTGAGGGGCGCCTCTGGGGTCAGGCTCCACCGCGCTGCCATCGGGGTGAGGAACGGAACCACCCC
>CAZPUI010001157.1:0-1529 GCA_964589695.1 uncultured Solibacteraceae bacterium
AGCTGGACCACGCTGGACCAGCCCTGCCTCCCGGCGAATGATGTCCATGGACATGGCCTGTCTAGGACACCAGTTTCAGGCGCGTGTACTTGGCCCGGATGGCCTCGATGTCACGCTGGTTGATGGTCGACCACAGGCGGAGGTCGCCCCGGTGGTAGAAGTCCTTCACCTCCCGCACCACCCGGGCCCCCAGGGCCTGGTGAACGGAACGGGCATCGTGGTTGTCGGGTTCCACCAGGAAGCGGCACTCCTCCACCCCGGATTCCAGGAGCTTCTTCACCATGGCCCTGAGCAGCAGGTAGTTCACCCGGGTCTTGTGGTACTCGGGATGCACCGCCAGGGTGGCGCAGTAGGCGATCTTCCCATTGGGGAAGTTCAGCACGTAGCCCACGGGCCGCGCCCCATCCAGGGCGATGAAGCACCAGTCCGCGTACAGTTCCGTGCAGAGCCGCAGATAGTGCGGACACAGCTGCCCGGCGGAATCCTTGGCGAACACGGCGGATTCCAGCGCCTTGAGATGCCAGAAGTCATCGGAGGTCAGGGGCCGCACCGTGTAGCGGCTGCCTTCGGCGTTGTTTGCTTCCAGGTGGATGGGGCTCATGGGTCACCTCGTGGTGAATCCAGAATCGGGTCCAGGCGTAACAGGACAGAGCCAGGACGGCACGGCGGCGACAACTGTTTGCAACGTTTGTGTAACCGGAACCCAACCTCAATCGACATTCGATGTACAAACCCGGTTCTGCAGCAACTCCCGGAGTGCCCTGTCCAGCTCCCCCAGGGCACAGGGTTTCAGGATCAGGCGCGAGATATGGGGCGGCAGTCCATGTCCCTGTTCGTAGTGCCCGCCATGCCCCGTGAGCAGGATCACTGGAAGGGCGGGGTTGATCTGGCACATCTGGCGGGCCAGTTCGTCCCCCAGCAGGTGGGGCATGGTCAGATCCGTGATCAAGGCGTGGAAAGTCCCGGGCGCCTCTGTGAATCGAAGCAGGGCCTCCCTCGGGTCCGTGAAGCGGTGGACCTCGTACCCCTGGTCCCCAAGGAAGGTGGCCAGGAGATTCTGGATGGCAGCTTCGTCATCCACCAGCAGCAGGCGAGAGCCTCTGGGTCGCATCTCCGGTTCATGGACAGGCGTTGACGGCATAGGCACGCGCAACGGCCCCTCTGCCCGGGGGAAATACAGGCGGAAGATGGTCCCCTTCCCCGGGGTGGTTTCCACGGCGATGCAGCCCCCCAGGGCTTGCAGAATGCCGTGCACCATGGCCAGACCCAGGCCCGTTCCCTCCCCCGCAGGCTTGGTGGTGAAGAAGGGATCAAAGATGCGGGGGAGGAGGGCGGCGTCAATGCCAGTCCCCTCGTCGCTCACGGAGAGACAGAGGTGGTCGTGCAGAAAGGCATCTTCACCCTGGGTCCAGCCCCTGGGGGGTCCATCATGGGCCTCCAGGGAGATCCCGATGGTCCCGGCCCGGCCGCGCATGGCATAGGCCGCGTTGGAGCACAGGTTCATCAGCACCTGGTGGATCCGGGAGGGA
>CAZPUI010001158.1:0-1528 GCA_964589695.1 uncultured Solibacteraceae bacterium
CCTTCTCGGAAGCCTGGATGGCGTGCCGGGCTGCGGCATCCTCCAGTCCATGGGCCCGGAGGTCCGCGGTGGCCAGGGTTCTGGAGCGGTTGAACGATGGAGCTTCCAACGACTCGTCAAAGCGCCGCGCAAGGTCCCCAAGCACGCCCGTCAGCACTTCGGCGCTGGCCCCTTCGGCGAATTTCGTGAAGGCCAGGATGTCCGTGAACAGAACGGTCACTTCCGCGTAGCTCTCCTGGATCAATTCGTTGAAGGGCCCGGACGGCACCTCGTGGCAGGCCATGAGCTTTTCCGCCAGAGCGGAGGGCATTACGTCGAGCATCAGTCGTTCGGAGACCTTCTGCTCCGCCACCACGCGCTCGTACAGAGCCTTGGTCTGCAGGTGGAGCAGGCGGACCTCCAGCATGTTGTGGACCCGCAGCAGCACCTCCTGGATGTCAAAGGGCTTGCTGATGAAGTCCTTGGCGCCCGCCTGCAGGGCCTGCAGCTTGTGGTTGGGCTGGGCGGTGATCACCAGCACCGGCAGGTACCCCACCGTTTCGATCTCCTTCAGGTTCTCAATGACCTGGAAGCCGTCCATCTTGGGCATCAGCAGATCCAGCAGGATGAGATCGTAGTGATGGACCAGATGCAGCTCACAGACCTTGGTGGGGTCCATGGTGGATGAGACGGAGGTGTAGTGGGCCTCCCGCAGTATCTGCTCCAGCAGTGCCACATTGGCCTCCTGATCGTCAACGATCAGGATCTTTCCTTGAAGTATGTCCGTGGCACTGATCATGGTTGTAGCGACTCCGCGCGGGCACGTGGGGGGTTGGCTGCTGCAGCCTTCAAGGCCGCATCAATGGTTTCCATGAGGATGGCCACCACAATGGGCTTGGTGATGTACTGGAAGAAGCCAGCATCCATGCCCTTCTTGATATCGCCCACCATGGCATTGGCGCTGATGGCGATCACGGGAATGTGCTGGGTCAGCGGGTCATGCTTCAGGCGGTGAAGGGCTTCAATGCCGCTGATTCCGGGCAGGTTGATGTCCATCAGAATGACATCGGGATGTTTTTCCCTCACCAGGGCAAGCCCCTGGATGGCGTCGCCAGCCCCCACCATGCGCAGATCGGGACGGCGCTCGATGAGCTGGTACACCAACTCCAGGTTGTCGGGATTGTCCTCCACGTACAGCACCGTTCGAACCTGCAACGGGTCGCCCTCGGAAGACGGCTTGATGTGGATGATTTCAGCATGGGTGTACTTGGGGGCTTCGGACGCGTTGAGGTCGCACCAGAATTCGCTGCCGATCCCGGCCTGACTGGCCACGCCGATGATGCCGCCCATCATCTCCACCAGCAGCTTGTTCATCACCAGACCGATCCCCGTGCCCTCCTCCGTGCTGCGCTCCTGGCCAAGGCGGTTGAAGGGCTGGAAGAGCTGCCGCAACTGGTCCGGGGTCAGGCCCTGACCGTTATCCTTGACGCTGAGGCGAAGCTGACCACTGGGGGCCTGGGTGCAGGTGACATCGACGGTTCCCCCCGGA
>CAZPUI010001159.1:0-1528 GCA_964589695.1 uncultured Solibacteraceae bacterium
TCCCCGGCCCGGAGGTGGTGATCCCCCTGGAATCCGCACTGCACGGCACATCCGAACCCGGTTTCCGTCAGCCCGTAGTGGGTGAAAACCCGGCAGTGCCAGGTTTCCTGCACCCCCCGGACCAGGCTCCGGGGCACGTAGTCACCGCTCAGAAGCACGGCGCTGGGGCGCAGCCCAGGTGCGAAATGGCTCAGTTGGCGGATCTGGGCAGGCAGACCCACCAGGCAGTCCATTCCCCTGGCTGCGGCGGCAAGTTCCTCCATGGTCAGTCCCGCCCCGATGAGGGACGGGATGTCCTGCCTGGCCAGGGCGGTTTGCAGCAGGCGCGCCAGTCCATGCTCCGTGGCATTTCCCAGGAGGATGAGCACCGACTGCCCGGGGGACACCAGGGTGCTCATGCCCACGGTGAAGAAGGCAATGGTGCGGGCCAGATCGTCCGCGGTGAAGGCCAGGCGCTTGCGCACCCCACTGGTGCCTGAGGTCTCCAGGGTGGTCATGCGGGCCACATCCCGGGATGGCACACACAGAAAGGCTCCAGGGGCCTGGGCCAGGTCCCTGGGCCAGGTGAAGGGCAGACGTTCCAGATCCGCGCGGGACCAGAGTTCTACCCCGCCGTAGCGTTCCGCAGCGTGGTGGGGATGAAGCCGGCACATCCGCGCAAGGCTGTCCCGGACCCTTGCCAGCTGCCAGTCCAGCAGGGCCTCGGGCTCCAGGGGCTGGGGCAGCCCTGTGGTTTGGGCCACCCAGCGCTCAACCGGGGACATCATCGGGCCACCCTCCGGGCCAGGAGGAGGGCATACCCACACCGTGCCTCCCGCAGGCGCTGGGGCTCTAATCCCTCGCAGCAGATGGCCTTTTCCCCATTCAGGATCATCTGCCCCCACCACGCCCGCAGATGGGTGGTGTGGGCTTCGAGGTGCTTTACCTCAAAGCCACCCTGGAGGACCCGCTGAACCAAGCGGTCCTGTGTCTCCACCCGGCCGATGCACCCTTCCCCTTGCATGGGAATTCCCCGGGCATAGAGGTCCGACAGCAGCAGGTGGCCATCGGGCACCAGTACCCGCCAGCACTCCGCCAGCACTTGCTCCGGGGCCTGGGTGACCGAGAGGCTGCACTCCAGCAGAATGCCGTCCATGGAGGCGGTCCTGAAGGGCAGGTTCTCCCCTCGGGCACACAGGAGCCGCCCCCGGGTGGCCACCTTGCCCGGATCCCGGTCCACCCCCCAGGCCTCCACCCCAAGGCGCTCGGCCAGGTGGTGCACGGTGGCACCCTGACCGCACCCCACGTCGAGGAGCCGCGCACCGGTCGGGATGGGGGCCAGGGCCAGGGCCCGCTCCGTGAGCCCCAGGCCTCCTGGCCGAAAAGGGGATGCAACGCAATGCGTTGCATCCTGCTCGCTGCGCTCGCGATGCTCCGACGCATGCGTCGGAGCCTTTGACCCCCACGTGGTGGGTGAGCAAAGCCCACCCACCACGTCTCCTGGCCGGTCGAGTCCCAGGGTCATGGTGTCCATTTCGAAAGGTAGTGG
>CAZPUI010001160.1:0-1524 GCA_964589695.1 uncultured Solibacteraceae bacterium
CCGGCCGCAGGCCGAGGACCTTGGCGGGGATGCGCGGTACTTCCGAGGGCGTGTAGAACTGGCCCTTGCTCTTGCCGGACTCCGTGGCGAAGTGGCGCATCAGGAACTCGTAGGCGTCCCCCAGCAGGTCGTCGCCCTCGGCCCGGTTGTTCCGGAAGTCCATCCCGCTGGTCTCGAAGAGCCCCACGAGGTTGGAGAGGCGGTCCACCATCTCCTTGCCCTTGCCAAGCTTGTCCGGGTCGTTGAAGTCGGCCACATCGATCACGCCCTTGAGGTCATTGGCCTCGGCGAGCTTCCCAATGATCTTGTTGATCTTGTCGCCGATCTCCTTATCGCCCTTCAGGGCCACCATGTCCTCGAAGCTGCCGCCTTCCGGGATGTCGAGGTCGGGTTTCTTTCGCCCCTTGTAGCGGTCCGGGACGTATTTCAGGAAGAACAGGACCAGCACGTAGTCCTTGTACTGGGAAGCCTCCATGCCGCCCCGGAGTTCGTCGCAGCTTTTCCAGAGGGTGCTGTAAAGGTCGGTTTTCTTGATGGCCATGGGGTCCTAACTCAATTGGATCGATATGTGCGAATGCAGAAGGGCGTGGGGTCAGTATCTCTCAGGCCCTGCCGCCCGTGATGGGTTTGGCCAGCACTTCGACCACTGATGAATCCTTGGCCGCGTCCACGCCTCCCTCCTTCGAATAGCGCGTTGCCTGTGGTGCGAAGACGCAGGCTGCAGCTGGGCCAAGGATGCCACGCATGCGTGGCATCCTCCGCCATCTCCCGAAAAGCTCCGGGGCTCCCATGTCCGTCCTGGGAGCCCGGTCAATGGGTCCAGCAGAGGAGCACCTCTATTCACCCCAGCGGAGGGGCCTCGGCCATGCGCACATAGTCCGCCAGGGTGCGCCCCTCCGGCACGTCGAAGCCTTCGGCGCCCACGTTCAGGGAGAGGATTCGGTCCACGCGAAAGGTGCGGAAACTCGACCGCAGTTCGCACCAGGCCGCCAGCATCCAGGTGTGGCCCCAGAAGATGAGCCCCAGGGGATGGACCACCCGCTCGGTGACCGCCCCTTCCCCGGTCCGGTAGCCCATGGTCACCTTGCGGCGCTCCCGCAGGGCCACCCGCAGGTCCCCCATGTGCCGGGCGCCCCCTGCGGCCACCCAGAAATCCAGGGCATGGATCTCGCTGTGGGCGAGGCGCCGCCGCACTTCGGGAGGCGCGGCGGCCTCCACCTTGAGGAGGGCCGAACGGGCGGCGGCCTGAAGTGCAGGGTCGGACCAGGCCTGGACCATGCGGGCCCCCACCACCAGGGCCTCCAGCTCGTCCACCGTGAAGGAAAGGGCCGGCAGCTCGGCGTGCCGGGACAAGCGGTAGCCCGCCCCCGCCTCCCCCTCGATGGCCACCCCCGAGCCTTGCAGGTCGGCCATATCCCGGTAGATCGTGCGCTCCGAGACCCCCAGTTCCGCGCCCAGCTTCCGGGCGGTGGTCACGCGGTCCCGACGCAGGAGCTGGACGATCTGGAAGAGGCGGTCGGCGCG
>CAZPUI010001161.1:0-1512 GCA_964589695.1 uncultured Solibacteraceae bacterium
GCGTGAATTTCGATTCCCACGATAGCTTCACCTTCGGGGATGCCCTGGACGTGGTGGGGATGAACACTTACGACCCCATCGGCAAGGATGATCCCTACCCGAGCCCCGCGCAGATCCGGGATGCCTGGTGGTGGATCATCTACAAGGCCAGGACCCTGGAGGCCCGGTTCCAGCGCCCGGTGATGATCACCGAGGTGGGCTATCCCAGCGTGGCCGGTGCCCACGCCGGTCCCTGGGACTTCCGCACCGAAAAGCCCGTGGATCTGGAGCTTCAGGATCTGCTGGTGACCGGGGCCCTCGATGTGGTGCGGAACTGGAGCGAGGGGGCGGCCGTCTTCTACTACCTCTACGGGGAGCATCTGGCGGTGAAGCCCGTGGGGGGCCCCCGGGACCGCAGCTACGCCATCTGGAACAAGCCCGTGGAACGCACGGTGCGGTCCTACTTCGCCCTGCCCATCTTCGAAGGTCGGATTCCCCTCTCGGAAACCCACCGTCGGGAGGCCCTGGTCCAGGTCCTGGCCAGCCTCCAGCGGAAGGAACGCACCTACGAGGATGGTGCCCTGCCGGCCTGGGCCCTGGCCTGGAAGGACCAGCATCCCAGGGATTGGGCCGAAGCCAAGGCCATCGTGGATGCGGAGCCGCGACCCCTCCGCAAGATACCCAAGGGCCAGGAGCGATAACTCAATTCCCATGGTTGGCGTGCCGTTGGAATCGAAACCGAGAGGTACCATGGACCACTTGCCCTCCCCTGTCCCCGAAGCCACCCGGCTCGTGCTGGTGGTGGAGGATGAGGTCATGACCCGGAGGATGTACACCACCGGGCTCAAGGGGCTGCAGATTCACGGATGGAGGATCCTGGCGGCGGAGAATGGCGCCGTGGCGGCGGAGATCCTGCGGAAGGAGCCGGTGGATGTGGTGGTCACGGACCTCAACATGCCGGTGATGGATGGCTATCGACTCATTGCCATGATCCACGACCACTACCCCCTGCTGCCCGTGGTGGTGCTCACCGCCCTTTCCGAAGGCGAACCCCAGGAGCGGGCCCTGCGCATGGGGGCCATCCGGGTGATGTCCAAACCCGCCCGCCTCTCCCTCCTCATGGAGGAAATCCGCCAGGCCGGGGACCGCAAATCCGAGGGCGTGGTGCGGGGCCTCCCCCTCAGCAGCCTGCTGCAGCTCATGGAGTGGGAAGGCAAGACCTGCACCCTGAAGGTGCGCTCCGGCCCCGACCACGGCTACCTCTATGTGAAGAGCGGCATGCTCATCCACGCCGAGCATGCCGGGAGCGAGGGTGCCTTCGCCGCCTATGACATCCTGGGCTGGCCCGGCCCCAGCATCGAGTTCGTGGAGGCCTGCCGGGTGGAGGCCTCCATCGACCTCCCCATCGGCGAGATTCTCATGAACGTGGCCCTGATCCAGGACAACCAGGCCCGCAACCCCGTGGACGATGCACCCCCGGATCTGCGGCCTGACGATCCCTGGACCATGGTGGACCGGGGCTGATTCCATACT
>CAZPUI010001162.1:0-1512 GCA_964589695.1 uncultured Solibacteraceae bacterium
AGGCCGAGATGGCTTCCTTCTTCGACTTCATCATGGATGTGTACAAGACCTTCGGTTTCGAGGAAGTGCGGGTGGTCCTGAGCACTCGGCCCGAAAAGCGCATCGGCAGTGATGAAATCTGGGACGAGGCGGAGAAGGCCCTGGCGGAAGCCATGACCGAGGCGGGGATGGCCTTCAAAGTCAGTCCCGGTGACGGTGCGTTCTATGGCCCGAAGATCGAATTCCAGGTGCTGGATGCCCTCAAGCGCCCCTGGCAGCTGGGGACCCTACAGGTGGACTACTTCCTGCCCGAGCGGTTCGGCCTGCGGTACACCACCGCCGAGAACACCGATGGTGTCCCCGTGATGCTGCATCGGGCCATTCTGGGCAGCCTGGAGCGCTTCATGGGCATCCTCATCGAGCCCTGTGCCGGTGCCTTCCCCACCTGGCTGGCCCCGGTTCAGGTGGTGGTCCTGCCCATCACGGACCGCGTCCACCCCTATGCGAAGGAAGTTTTCGACCGCTGTCAGGAGTTGGGCATCCGTGCCGAAATCGATCTGAAGAACGAAAAGGTCAATTCCAAGATCCGGGATGCCCAATTGCAGAAAATCCCCTACATGCTGGTCATTGGCGATCGGGAAGCGGCCGACGGGAATCTTTCCGTGCGGGAACGCGCCAAGGGAGACCTCGGCGTGATGGGTCGCGATGCCTTCCTGGAGCAGCTGCTGCTCGAGATTCGCGAGCGTCGTCGGTGATTGTTCCTATGCAATCTCCAAATCCACTGGTAGAATCATGTTCCTTGTGTTGCAGGGGAGGGGCCTATCCGAACAACTGAGACACGCATCAACGATGGCATCCGGTCAGCCGAAGTCCGGGTGATCGACGAGGACGGCACGCAATTGGGCGTGATGCAGCCCCACGAGGCTGTCCGAATCGCAGCAGGGAAAGCACTTGACCTCGTAGAGGTCTCCCCCACCGCGAATCCTCCTGTCTGCCGCATCATGGACTACGGGAAGTACAAGTTCCTGGAAGCCAAACGCGAACATGCAGCCAGAGCAAAGCAGAAAAACATCATCGTCAAGGAAGTCAAATTCCGTCCCCGCACCGATGATCACGATTTTGAATTCAAGGTAAAGCACATCCTCCGTTTCCTGGAAGACGGCGACAAAGTGAAGGTTGTCGTCATGTTCCGAGGCCGCGAGGTCGTTCACAGGGACATCGGTTTCCGCATCATCGAGACCGTACTGACCCAGGTTGCAGACAAGTGTCTCGTGGAAAAGACGGCCAGCATTGAGGGCCGGGACATGCACGCGATTATCATCCCCAGGCCGGTGGCACAGGAACCAAAAAAGCCCAAGCCTGCGAAAGCCGAGCCACCCAAAGCCATAGCAGTCGGCGAACAAAATCCATAGAGGTACCGTCATGCCCAAGCTCAAGACCCACAAAGGCGCACAGAAGCGCTTCAAGAAGACCGGCACCGGTCAGTTCAAGCGTGGTTGCTCCCACATCCGGCACATCCTCACCAAGAAGAGC
>CAZPUI010001163.1:0-1509 GCA_964589695.1 uncultured Solibacteraceae bacterium
CGGTCCATCGGCTGGGGCAGGCCTGGGGCATCGCCCTGCTGCAGCTGGCCTCGGGCCAGCGACGGGTCATCCCCGGTGAAGGGGCCGAAGCCCTGGCGGCCACCCTGGACCGCCTGGGTCCCCACGAGCTGATCCTGGCGGAGGGCGCCCCCGATGGCTTCGAGCTGGCGGCCCCCCGCACCCACCTGCCCGCCTGGCGCTTCGAGGCCGCCCGGGCCCGGCAGCAGGTGCTGGCCTTCTTCGGCTGGACCCACCTGGAAGGCGTCGGCCTGGATCCCTACCCCGCCAGCATCGGGGCCCTGGGGGCCCTGCTGGACCACGTGGAGGCCACCCAGAAGGGCCGTCCCGCCCACCTCCAGGGGGTGGCCCTGGAACTGGGCGCCGTGGGTCCCCTCCTGGACGCCACCAGCGCCCGACACCTGGAGATCTTCGGCAACACGGTGGACGGTGGCCGGAAGGACAGCCTGGTGGAACTCCTGGACAGCTGCCGCACCCGCATGGGTTCGCGCCTCCTGCGGGCCTGGCTGGACCAGCCCCTGCGGGTGCGGGTGGACCTGGAACGGCGCTGGCAGCAGGTGGGCTGGCTCACGGAGGATCGTCGGCGGGAGCCCCTGCAGCAGGTCCTGAAGGGCATCCCCGACCTGGACCGCATCCTGGGACGGGTGGCCCTGGGACTGGCCAGCCCCGCGGACCTGGGCAACCTGCGCCAGGGGCTGGACCTGACCACCAAGCTGGCCCCCCTCCTGCGCGCGGGTGACTGGCTGGACACCGAGGACGACCTCCAGCTCTGGCCCCGGGACACCCCGGACTGCGAGGGCCTGCGCAGCGAACTGCACCGGGTCCTGGCGGAGACCCCGCCCCTGGAACTGGACAAGGGGGGCGTGATCCGGGACGGTGTGGATCCGGAACTCGATGCGGTGCGCCATCTGGCCCGGGATGCCAAGCAGGTCATGCTGGAACTGGAGGAGCAGGAGCGCCAGGCCTCGGGCATCAACAGCCTGAAGGTGAAGTACAACCGGGTTTTCGGGTACTACTTCGAGGTGACCAAGTCCAACCTGGCCTCGGTGCCGGCCCATTTCATCCGCAAGCAGACCCTGGCCAATGCGGAGCGCTACACCACCGAGCACCTCATGGACTTCGAACAGCGGCTCCTGTCCGCCGAAGGGGACCTGCTGCGGCTGGAGGAGGCCCGGTTCCGCCAGCTCCAGGCCACGGTGCTGGAGGCCCGGGCCGACCTGGTGCTTTTGTCCCACGCCGTGGCCCGCCTGGATGTGCTGGCGGCCTTCGCCGAACGGGCCCGGCGCATGGGCTGGGTGCGCCCCGAGCTGGAGGAGGCCTCGGGCCTGGTGCTGGCGGGGGCCCGTCATCCCATGCTGGAGGCCCGCCTGGGCCGGGAATGCATCCCCAACGATCTGAACCTGAACACGGCCCATCCCATGGCGGTGGTCACGGGTCCCAACATGGGCGGCAAGTCCACCTTCCTGCGCACGGCGGCCCTGCTGGTGGTGC
>CAZPUI010001164.1:0-1506 GCA_964589695.1 uncultured Solibacteraceae bacterium
GGGCCACCCTGTTCGGCTTTGATTCCGGCATCGGCATCGGGAACCTTGGCCTCGGCATGGTCATCGGACACATGGGCTTCCGCTGGGGCTGGGGTCTGGCTGCCCTCATCACCGCCGTCACCGTCCCCATGGCCATCCAGCTCTCCCGCACGGACGCCCTGCGCCACGCCGCCACCCTTCCCGAGGTTCCATGATGTTTGCCCGAGGTTCCAAGCTGCGCTTCCTGGCGCTGGCCACCCTGCTGCTCCTGGCCGTGTTCACGGCCTTCCGCCTGGGGTTCCTGATCTATTTCGAGGGGATGGGGGCCTTCCGGGAGGCCGGGGTGGGCCGGACCCTGTACCTGGGGCTCAAGTTCGACCTGAGGCTGGCCATGATCGTGCTCATGCCGGTGTGGCTGCTGTGGCGCACGGGGGAGGAACAGGCCCGCCGCCCCTGGCTGGGCTTCACCCTGCTGGGCACCGCCATGGTCCTGTACGCCACCATGGTCATCATCGCCATGGTGAATGACCACCGGGCCCGGCCCTGGCTGGCGGCGTTCCTGGTGGTGGCGGCGCTTCTGCGCTGGGCCTGCCCCGGGTTCGGCACCCGCGTCCCCGGCGTCCGCCGCCTCTGGGTTGCCTTTGGGGTGGTGGTGACGGGCTATGTGTTCCTGGGGTACTTCGTGGATTTCGGTGCCTATGCCTACATCCACACGCGGCTGAACGGCACCCTGACCATGTTCTTCGAGAACGTGGGCACCAGCCTCAAGGTGGTGTGGCAGACCTACCCCATTGTCTGGCTCACCCTGGGCTTCGGCGTGCTCATTGCCGCCACGGTGGCCGGGCTGGGGAAGCTGCTGGGGCCGGGAAGCTCTCTCGTGCTGTCCCGGCGGACTTCCGGGGTGGCCCACCTCGGGCTCACCCTGCTCATGCTCTTCGCCATGTGGGGGAAGTGGAGCCGCTATCCCCTGCGGTGGGCGGAGGTCTTCGAGGGGCGCTCCACGTTCCAGGCCCACGCCAGCCTCAACCCCATCCTGTTCTTCCTGGAAACCCGGGAGGACATGGACGGGGGCTTCGACCTGGAAAAGGTGAAGGCCCTGCACCCCGTGATGGCCAAGTACTTCGGCATTCCCGTGGCCCTGGACGCCCAGGGCCTGCCCACCCTGCGCCGGACCCTGGAACCCCGGCCCCTGGTGGAGGGCACCCCCAACGTCGTGTTCATCCAGCTGGAGAGCTTTGCGGGGTTCAAGACCGGGATCCTGGGCAATCCCCTGGATCCCACTCCCTTCTTTGACAGCCTCTGTCGCAAGGGCATCTTCTTCGACCGCACCTACGTGGTGATGGAAAACACCAGCCGCAGCATGTTCGGCACCCTCTTCGGCACCGCCGACGTGTCCAGCACCGAGAATGCCACCCGGAACCCCCTGCTCATCGACCAGGCCAGCGCCCTCCACGCCCTGGACAGCTATGAGAAGGGGTTCTACCTGGGGGGCAGCGCCAACTGGGCCCAGATTCGGGGCATTCTCTC
>CAZPUI010001165.1:0-1505 GCA_964589695.1 uncultured Solibacteraceae bacterium
ATAGGGCAAATCTAGCCGCAAGGATCCGACGATGACCCAACGCCCCGCACGAGCGCCACGATGTGCCAGCCACTGCAAGGTGTTCGCGCCGCTCTTGGGCGGGGGAGGTGCAGGGGTGAGGTCCTTCCATCGCTGGGCCAGGTCTGGTCGGCCACAAGCTTGGGCGATGGCTGCTGCCGCCACCCGTTTGGGCGCCAAAAGGGGTCGATCCGCCAATTCCTGGACCAGTTCCGCTGCGTTGGCCACGGAGCCCGTTCTGAGCAGTGCCTCCAGGAAGGGGGCAAGCGAACGGGACCATTGGGACTCAAGCCGGGCCAGGGTAGAGGTGCTGGGTCGTCGGGTCTCCTCCCGGGGAGCATCGTAGTCGAGCTGCGCCAAGGCTCGCGGCCAATGGTTCTGGCCAAGGTGTTGGAGCCCCTTCCAGTCACCCTTGCGGTACAGCGTCTTGTACAGCAGGTCCATGATCGGAACAGGGGGCCAGGGGCGCCCGCTGGCAGTGGGCGGAGGTGAAAGGGTGGCGAGAAAATCCACCGGGGACTTCCCCGTCAGGAGTCCCATCCGCATCCACAGAGCCCAGAGCCCGAAATCCGCGGGGCGCCGACGCAGGGCGTCCTCGACCTTGGGCAGATGCCTCCGGTAGAGGGCCATCATTCGTGGACTGCAGGCCTCCACCGGCAGGATGGCCCCCGATTCTGCAAACCTGGGAAGGACCGATTCGAACCCCTCGCCAAAGAGAACCTCCATCTCCCGGGCCACGGGCCCCCAGATCCGACCATCCTGGTCATCCGTCAGGGTGGGATCCGGCCCCTCCCTTCGGTCGGTCCAGGCCTCGAGCTGCATCACCCAGGAGGCTTTGGAATCCCTCGAAAGGTCAGGGCGCTCGCCACGGCCTTGATGGGTGTCGACCACGGCACGCCCCGCCAAGCGCAGCAGTAGGTCCCGGCGGGCCTCCAGATGACCTGGGCGCCTGCGGAGGAACGCTTGAAGCAGCGCCTCCTCCGTGGGGGCCGGTTCGGGCCTGCCATCCTTGTCGGTGCTCTGGGGGAGCGCATCGAGTCCAGGACAGGAACCAGGATAGAAGGCAGGGAGCACCCGTCCAGGGGCTGCCGCAGAGGGGTCACCCATGACCAGGGCATGCACGGTTACCAGGATTTGAAGGGCGGGAAGGATTGCCACGGGGTGATTCCAACACACGCGACCACCCCCCCGAAAGCCCCTAGAGAACCCCTTCCTCGCCTTCCTTGATCTGCTCGGCCGCCGACTCGGCGCGGCCCAATTCAATACTTGGACAGGCTCCTACACCCCCAGCAACCGCCGAACCTCCTCCATCCGCCGCACGGACACCGGCAGCCGGGTGGCACTGAGCACCACCTCTCCTTGGTCCGTGAGCTCCCGCACGGCGTCCAGGCGCACCAGGGCGTTGCGATGGATGCGGGCGAAGCCGCGGCCCTCCAGGCGCTCCTCCCAGTGGGCCAGGCGGCCGTCCACGGGCAGGGGGCCTTCGG
>CAZPUI010001166.1:0-1500 GCA_964589695.1 uncultured Solibacteraceae bacterium
CATGGTCCGGCAGGTGGATGTGGTTGGGCGCTGGGGGGGAGAGGAGTTCGTCATTGTCTGTCCAGAGACGGATCTTCGGGGCGCTGAGGTGCTCGCGGAGAAGTTGCGCCTCGGCATCCAGGCCCTGGACCTCCCAAGCGTCGGTACCCTCACCTGCAGCTTTGGGGTGGCCGAGCTGGAACCCGGGAAAGGACTCGAGACCCTGCTGCGCCATGCGGACGAGGCCCTGTATCGGGCCAAGGCGGCCGGGCGGAATCGGGTGGCGACCCACCCACTTTCTGAGGTTTGGGGTCCTGGGTCCCTGTGACCGAGATCGGCACGGGGATTGCCAAATTCATTCATGTTCTAGGGATGGGCTCTGAGCTAACCCCCTGAACCGCCCGCCACCCCTTCCGCGAGGGTGGGTTGGGGGGCGACCGTACATTTAGTAATGAAGGCATAAGCCTTTATTCCCCAGTCCGGCAGGGGAGGTGACGAAACCCGTCATGATCCCGCCTCCCCAGCACCCGGAGTCCCTGCCCCAGCCGGGGCCTTAGGCAAGGAGTGTCCATGAAAATCACAACCTGCGGCCGGACGGTGACCACCGCCCTTTCCCTTCTGGTGTCGGCCACGTGGCTGGCCTCAGCCTGCGCCTTTGCTGGGGAGTTTGTTCAGGATCCTGGAAGGGGTGGCCCTGGCGGCCTTGAAGCCCTTCCCGCCGCCCAAGCCGCCCAGGTTGAGGTGGCCCTTCCCCCACCCGTTGCCAGTCTGCCTTTGACGGAGTTCGGCGCCATGACCGTGCGGGAGCAGGCGAATGCGTTCGTCCTTGCAGGGCCGGGGCGGAACCTGAACTGGTGTCGCGGACGGGTGAAGGGCGCCGCCAGCCGCCCCTTCCTGAAGTCGGGCGAGAACTTTGGCACGGATGGCATCCTGGAAGGCTCCCTCTTCCCGATGAGTCTGAACCAGTACACCTTCACCTTCCTGACCCGGGTGACGGATTCCGGCAGCGGCGCCATCCTGCGCTGTGCCAATGGACAGACCTTTCGGTTCTGGCAGGGCACCTGGGATGCCGATGGGTGGGGTGTGCGGGCCGATCCGGCCAAGGTGCGGCTCAATACCTGGATCCGGGTCAGTTTCGTCCAGACGGCCACCGAGCAGATCGTCTACCTGGATGGGGTGGAAGCTGGCCGGAAGGCCGTGACCAGTACCCTGGGCCAGGGAACCGTGCGGATTGGGGCCTTCGTCCCCGACCGGTTCTTCTACCCCGGGGAATACGCGGATCTGCGGGTCTACGATGTCCCCCTGTCCCAGGACCAGGTCGGAGCGTTGAGCCGCCTGGATGGCGTGGGTCCCGAGGGCTTCAGCCTCCTGGGCACGGGTGCGGATCTGGGCGGGTTCTTCAAGCGCGAGGAGCACTCGGAGCCCCAGATCACACCCATGGTCCATTCCCAGATCCGGGCCTGGGGCGCCTACTTCACCCACTGGTCCAATGGGAACGCCTGCTGGTCCGCCCTGTCGGCC